>URRX01000055.1 GCA_900550345.1 uncultured Anaerococcus sp.
AAAATTTTTTAGCATTTGAAATTATTTTTCTATAAAAAAATAAACCATCATCTCCACCTAATAGAGCGTTTTTAGGTTCGTAAGATAATTTTTTATCTAAACTTTCAAAATCTATTTTATTAATATAAGGTGGATTTGAGACAATGATATCAAACTTTTCATCAATATTTGAAAAAATATCACTTTGTTTAAACTCTACATTTTTTATATTTAAATTAATTTTATTCTTATTTGAAAGATCAACTGCGTCCTTGGATATATCAATTCCAAGAACTTGTGATTTTTTTAAATTATAGGAAAGTGCCAAAGAAATGGCTCCAGAACCTGTTCCAATATCCAAAATTTTATCTTTTTTTACATTATCATTTATTATTAAATCTACAAGTATTTCTGTTTCATATCTTGGTATTAAGGCTCTTTCATCTACAAATAAATCTAGACCATAAAAATTCCACTTGCCAATTGCATATTGGAGTGGATATCCCTTAATAATTTTATCTTGTATTTTCAAAAGTTTTTCTTCTATATCTTTATCTATATTTTCTTCTCTATTAAGATATAAAAGATTTTTATTTGTATTTAATAAATATGTAAGAGCAATGATCAAATCATCATTTTCTTTTTCTAAAATATCTTTAATTTTCATAAATACATATAAAAAATAAGGTTAGAAACCTAACCTTATTTATTTCTTCCATATTTTTTATTGAACTTCTCTACATTACCACCACGGTCAGAAAATCTTTGTTTTCCTGTATAGAATGGATGGCATTGTGAACATACTTCAACTTTTATTTCTTCTTCTGTTGAACCAACAGTAAATTCATTACCACATGATGTGCAAGTAACTTTTGCTTGGTGGTATTCTGGATGTAGTCCTTTTTTCATATAAACACCTCTTCTTGTCTCTTTCAATAAGCAATAATGATTATACCATACGAATATTTATATTTCAAGCAAAACTTTTAAATATTGTTTTGATTCCTAAAACTAGTCCCATTGAATATATAAAAATTGAAGGTGGTTTACAAAAAATAATAATTTTTATAAAAGTTTTTAACTTCATATCTGTAAGTCCCGAAAAATAACACAAAAAATCGTCAGGAGCTACTGGTAATAATATCGCCCACGCAAAAAATTTATCATATTTTTCGTGATTTAACCACTTATCATATTTTTTGAAGTTCTCTTCACCAAAAATAGCCAGAACAACTTTTTTTCCAAAAAATCTAGAAATCAAAAAAACTATTATTGATCCTAGACAAATAGAAATATAATTATAAACAAATCCCCAAAATGGGCCAAACATAACTACTCCAAAAGCCGTTGTGATTCCACCAGGTATTACTGGAATAATTATTTGAATTATTTGCAAAAGCATAAAAATAAGGGGAGCCCAAATTCCATATTTTTGTAAAAAATTTTGAAGGCTTGAAACAGATGTAAATATTTGCATCTTATAACCCTTATATCCCAAATAAATAGAAATCAGAATTATAAGAATACTTATTATATTTAATATAGTTTTTGTTCTAACTTTCATAAAAAATCCTAACTTAAATTAATTTCTATTATTATTTTACCATTAATTTTTGTAAGTTTTGTTAATAAGTTCTATAAATTCATCATTTGTTTTACATTTTTTTATTAAATTTATAAATTCATTAGAAAATTCTACCTTATCTTTCATTACTGAATTTCTAATTTTAAATGCAGCATCTATCTCATCTTTTGATAATAGTAAGTTATCTTTTCTAGTTGAGGATTTTTCAATATCTATAGCTGGGAATATTCTTTTTTGAGCAAGATTTCTATCAAGGTGTAATTCCATATTGCCTGTTCCCTTAAACTCTTCATAAACCATATCATCCATTCTAGAACCTGTATCAATAAGAGCTGTTGCAATAATTGTAAGTGATCCACCATTTTCTATATTTCTAGCAGCTCCAAAAAATTTCTTAGGTCCTACAAGGGCCAAAGGATCTAATCCACCTGATAAAGTTTTTCCTGATTGTGGAGTCATAATATTATAAGCTCTTGCAAGTCTTGTGATAGAATCTAATAATATAACAACATCTTTATTATCTTCAACCAATCTTTTTGCTCTTTCAAGGACCATTTCTTGCATATAAATATGATTTTGGGGAGCCTTGTCAAAAGTTGACGCAGCTACTTCTGTTCTTGTTAATTCATTATCTTTATCTCTATATTGATTTACAAATCTTTTAAAATCAGTAACCTCTTCAGGCCTCTCGTCAATTAATAAAACTAAAATTTTTAGATCATCAAAATTCTTTTCTAAAGCATATTCAATGTCTTTTATTAAAGTAGTTTTTCCTGCTTTTGGTTGAGAGACAATTAATCCTCTTTGCCCTCTTCCAATTGGTGAAATTATATCAATTATTCTTTGGGAAATATTATCCTTACTTGTTTCAAGTTTTAATCTTTGATTTGGATAAATTGGTGTAAGTGATTCAAAATTTGACCTATTAAAAGCATCTGCAGCTTTTAGGCCATTAACATCTGATACAAAAATTAATGGAGAAAATTTATCTTTATCTTTTTTTACTCTAGCAATTCCTTTAATAAGATCGCCAGTTTTTAATCTAAACATTTTTACCTGTTTAGGAGAAACATATATATCGTCATTGCTTGATTCGTAGTGCTCTGTTCTTAAAAAACCAAATCCATCTTCATGAAGATCTAAAATTCCTTCACAATTAAATTTTTCACCTAAGTCAAAATTATCATTGTGATCATTTATTTCACTAGCATGATTTTTTTCTTCTAAAGACTCATTTTCATATGTATCTTTAATGAGTTCAATTAAATCATTTTTCCTATAAGATGAAACAGATTTTATAGAAAGATCCTTTGCAATTTGTTTTAATTCATCAAGCTTTAATCTATCTAATTTATTTAAATCTATATCCATATTTTTCCTTTTTCATAAAAATATACGGAGCCCAAAGGCTCCGAATTAATTTTTATTTTGCTGAATTTTCACATTCAAAAAATTCAATTTTTTCTCTTACTTTATCTTTAATTGCTTCAAAACCTGGTTTTAAAACTTTTCTTGGATCAAATCCTTTAGCCTCTTTATCTTTATCTTCTTCGAAATATTTTCTTGTAGCTTCTGTAAATACTATTTGACATTCAGTATTTATGTTAATTTTAGAAACTCCTCTTTCAATAGCTTTTTTAACTTGTTCTTCTGGAATTCCTGTACCACCGTGTAGAACTAGAGGAAGTTTTCCAACTGCATCTTTAATTTCTTCAAGTCTTTCAAAATTTAGTCCTTGCCAATTTTCTGGATAAACACCGTGAATGTTACCAATTCCTGCGGCTAAGAAATCTACTCCTAAAGACGCAACTTTTTTACATTCTTCAGGATCAGCAAGTTCACCTGTTGAAACAACTCCGTCTTCTTCTCCACCGATTCCACCAACTTCTGCTTCTATTGAAACATTTTTATTGTGGCAAAGTTCTACTAATTCTTTAGTTTTTTCAATATTTTCTTCTATTGGAAGGCTTGAACCATCAAACATTATTGAAGTAAATCCAGCATCTAGAGCTTTTTTAGCTCCTTCATAAGTTCCATGATCTAAGTGAATAGCAACTGGAACAGTAATATTTAAATCTTTATCAAGCCCTTCTACCATTTTTGCTACTACATTAAATCCACCCATATATCTTGCAGCACCTTCAGATACTCCTAAAATAACTGATGATTTTTTTTCTTGGCAAGTTTCAAGAATTGCTTTTGTCCATTCTAGGTTATTAATATTAAATTGACCAATACCATAACCATTTTCGTAAGCTTTGTCTAACATTTCTTTTGCATTAACTAACATATTCGCTCCTTAAATATTTCTTAATAATTTTATCTTAAAATCATTTTCGTTTTGACTATCTTTAGTTATTGATACTAAAGATGGTATTTGATTAATACCCAATTTTTTTAATAAATCTCTATTTTTATCTATATCTATAATAATTTTTTTTATATTTTTATATGAGTCTTCTTCTTCTTTTAAAAAATCTTCTTTTATTTTATTAGAAAAATTAGACCACTTAGCATGAAATAAAGCTATTATTTTGGAATTATCTATTAATATATCATCTAAAAATTTTTTTGATATTTTATGATCAATTATTTGCATAAATCTTCTTTTATAGATGAAATTATTTTTTCTATAGCCTCATCAGATGACATTTTTAAGTTTTCCATATCAGATCTTTTTGAAAATTCTACAATTCCATCACTAGCATCTTTTCCTACAGTAATTCTATAAGGACAACCTACAAGATCTCTATCGTTAAACTTAACTCCAGCTCTTTCTTTTCTGTCATCTAGCATTACTTCTATGCCTTGATCTAATAATTTTTCGTAAATTTTTTCTGCTAATTGTTTTTGATCTTCTTTATTTTTATTTACAAGAGTTATCCAAGCATGGAAAGGTGCAACTTTTGTTGGCCATATTATTCCATTTTCATCATAGTTTTGCTCAATTATTGCTGAAATAGCTCTTGTAATTCCTATACCATATGAACCCATAATAAATGGTTTTTGTTTACCATTTTCATCTAAGAAATATGCTTCAAGACTTTCAGAATATTTTGTTCCTAATTGGAAAATATTTCCAACTTCTATACCACGAGCAATTTTAAGCTCTTCTTTTCCATCTAAAGAAAGATCTCCTTCTTTTGCTGTTAAAAGATCATCGGCAACTTCACCATCAAAGTCTCTCTTATAATTTGCATTTATAAAGTGATGGTCAGTTTTGTTTGCTCCAATTACTAGATTTTTATATCTTGTGATGGACTTATCTAAAATTACTCTAACATCTTCTTTTAGATCTTTTGGACCTGTAAAACCAGGTTCAGCTCCGGTAATTTTTCTTATTGTTTCATCATCCATCATTTCAATTTCATGCTCTGGAACTTGTAGGTAAGAAATTAATTTTGCCATATTTAATTCCCTATCTCCAGGAACAATAACTAGGACAGGATTTCCACAAACTAATAGATCAACAGCTTTTGCACATTTGTTTTGGTCTATTTTAAGAAAATCAGAAACTTCTTCAATTGTTTTTGTATCTTTTGTTTGGACTAATTCTAATTCTAATTCTTTTTCATTTTCATCTATATCTAGGAAAAATTTAGCTGATTCATCTGTAGCTGCATAATTAGAATTTTTTGTATAAAAGATTTCACCTTCTCCAGTTTCTGCAAGGGCAATAAATTCATGACTTGTTTTTCCACCCATAGCTCCTGAATCACCTTCTACTATTTTGTAATCTAGTCCCAAAGCATCAAAAACTTCTACATAGGCATCCCACATTTTTTTGTAAGATTTTTCTAATCCTTCCATATCAACATCAAATGAATAAGCATCTTTCATTATAAAATCTCTTGACCTATTTATTCCAAATCTTGGTCTTTTTTCATCTCTAAATTTTGAAACAATTTGATAAAGATTTAATGGTAATTGCTTATATGAATTTAATTCATCTTTTATAAGTGATGTAAATTGTTCTTCTGCTGTAGGTCCTAAGCAAAATTCTCTGTCATGTCTATCTTTTATTTTAAACATTTCTGGTCCAAAATTTTGCCATCTACCAGATTTTTCCCAAATATCTTTACTTTGTAATACTGATGTAGAAACCTCTATAGAATCATATTTTTCCATAGATTTTCTTACAATATTTTCTATTTTATTTATTACCCTCATGCCAAGTGGTAAGTAGGAATAAACTCCTGATGAAGTTTTTCTTATGAATGCTCCTCTTACCAATAACTTATGACTTTGAGTTTCTGCATCTTGAGGATCATCTCTTAATGTAGGCATATAATAGTTCGATAATCTCATTTATCCTCCAATTTATTATAATTTATCTACTTAAAAATATTATCACAGACAAATTATTTTATCAATTATTCAACAATTGTAACTGTTTGAACTTCTTCGCCACATTTAGCGTCAAAGTTTATTTCTGATAATTTATTTTCTTCAAGATTTGCTACAATACAAGGTGTGATTAATGAAGGAACTTTATCTTTTATTTTTTCAGTATCTACTGATAAAACTTTATCTCCCTTATTAACTCTATCACCAATTTTTACATGAGGAGTAAAACCATCTCCTTTTAATTCAACTGTTTCAAGTCCAAAATGAACCAAAACTTCAATTCCTTCATCAGTTTTTATTCCTATAGCATGGTATCCTTCTGGTTGAAGTGTAACTTCCCCACTTACTGGAGCAAAAACTTCTCCATCGGATGGAATTACCGCAAAACCATCACCAACCATTTTTTCTGCAAATACTGGATCTGGAACTTCTTCTAATTTTACAACTTTTCCATTAACAGGACTTGCTATTAAAACTTTTTTTTCTTCCTTTTTTTTCTTTTTAAAAAAATCAAACATTTTTTACTCCTTAATATTTTTCATCGATAAACCTATTCTTTCTCTTTTTTTATCGATTTCAATTACTTTTACTTTTATTATATCAGAATTTGTAACAATCTCATTAGGATCTTTTATAAATTTATCACTCATATTTGAAATATGAACAAGACCATCAATTCCAACCCCAATATCTACGAAACATCCGAATTCAGTAATATTTCTTACTGTTCCTTCTAATATGTCGCCTTCATTTAAATCATCGATTGATAAAACTTCACTTTTTGTAATAACTTCTGGAAGTTCATCCCTTGGATCGCGTCCTGGTTTTTTTAACTCATCTATTATATCTTCTAATGTTAATACTCCAACATCAAGATCTTCTGCACATTGTTCTAAATTTATATTTTCTAAATCATAATCTACAAGTTTTTTTGCTATTTTATAACTTTCTGGATGGACTGCAGTATTGTCTAAAAAGTTTGGTGAATCTGGAAATCTCAAAAATCCAGCTGACATTTTATAAGTTTTATCTCCAAGACCCTTAACTTTTTTTAAATCTTTTCTTTCTACTATCTCTCCATTTTTAAAATCTTCTTCAATTCTTTTAGCAAGATTTAAATTTAGTCCTGAAACATAGGATAATAATTTGTAAGAAGCATTATTTATAATTACTCCAACTTCATTTACACTATCTTCAACTACTTTTTCAAGTTCATCATCCAATTTTTTTTGATTTATATCATGTTGATATTGCCCTACTCCCAAATGTTTAGGATCAATTTTTACAAGCTCTGCCATTGGATCTTGAAGTCTTCTTGCCATTGAAATTGCACCTCTAATTGTAACATCCAAATCTGGAAATTCTTCTTCACCAAGTTTTGATGCTGAATAGACTGATGCTCCAGCTTCGTTTACAATTGCATAGGAAACTCCTTCAACTTCTTTTAATAATTTATTTACAACAGCTTCTGTTTCTCTACTTGCGGTCGCATTTCCCAAAGCAATAATTTCAACATCGTATTTATTAATAAATTTTTTCAAAAGATCTATTGCTTCTCTTTCTTTTGAGTGAGGTTTAACAGGATAAATTACAGCTTGATCTAAATATTTTCCGTGCTTATCGATTACTGCAACCTTACAACCAGTTCTATATCCAGGATCAAGGCCTATTATATTTTTATCTTTAATTGGTCTTTGCAAAATATATGGTTTTAGATTTTTTGAAAATACTTTTATTGATTCTTCTTCTGCTTTTTCAGTTAATTTATTTTTTATTTCAGTTGTTATGGTTGGGATTAAAAGTCTCTTATATGAATCTTCTATGGCTTTTTTTATCAAATTTTCTGTATAATCATTACTAGATTTATAAAGATTTTTAATTAAAGTTAAATTATAATTATCTGTAAATTCTAATTTAACAGTCAAATCATTATTTTTTTCTGCTCTATTTAAGGCTAAAATTTGAAAAGGCTTTAGATTTTTAATTTTTTCATTAAAATCATAATAATTTTCATAGGTTAAATCTTCATCTTCTTTTTTTTCTGCCAAAATTCTTGCTCTAACGAGTCCATCTCTTCTTATGATATTTTTTGCATCTATATTATTTGCCACATCTTCTGCCAAAATATCTAAGGATTTATCTATAGCATCTTCTTCGTCATCGATGCCTTCTTTTATGTATTTTTTAGCTATTTCATGACCATCTTCTTCACTTTTAGCATTCATTAAAATTTCATCCAAAAGTTCCATTAGTCCTAATTCTTTTGCCTTGTCAGCTCTTGTTTTTCTTTTTTTCTTAAAAGGTGCATATATATCTTCAAGTTCTGTCAAAGTTTTAGCTAAATCAATTTTTTCTTTTAAATCATCATCAAGTTTATCTTGATTTTCTAAAGATGTTAGAATTTCATCTTTTCTTTTTTGAAAATTTCTTAGCCTTGTTAGACCACTTTCAATTTCTCTAATTTCGGTATCTTTTAAACCATTTGTTTTTTCTTTTCTATATCTTGCAATAAAAGCGACAGTAGAGCCTTCATCCAATAATTTTATAACCTCATCTACGCTTTTTTCATTAATTGATAATTCTTCTGAAAGAATTTTTGATATTTCCATTACTACCTCACTAATTCTTCTTAAATTACAAAAATATAGGA
>URRX01000056.1 GCA_900550345.1 uncultured Anaerococcus sp.
AGAAGAAAGTTAATTGATGATATAATAATTAGTGTTAACTTTAGTTATAAGGCTTTGAAAAAAGATTTTGACAAGATTCTTAGCCAAAGAAATAAATTACTTAAAAATCAAAGGTCAAAATATTTTAAAACTGAACTTATGGCCTTTGACCAGCAAATTATAAGGCTAAATTATAAAATTTATAGGTATAGGGAAAAATATATTTCCCTAATAAATACCTATGCTAATAAAAATCACCTAAATCTTACAAAAAATAAAGAAAATTTGTCTATAATATATAGGCCGGATATTGTGGCAAAAGATATAGAAGAATATAGGGAAAAATTTTCAAAAAATTTATCTGATGACTTAAAATATTTTAGGACTACATCAGGCAGTCAAAGAGATGAGATAGACATATTTATAAATGGAAAAGATAGCAAAAAATTTGGATCACAGGGTCAACAAAGGTCTGCTATTTTAAATATAAAACTTGCCGATGTTAATTTAATTGAAAATACCAGCCAAGATAAGGCTATAATTTTATTTGACGATGTTTTTTCAGAACTTGATGAAAAAAGATCTAATTTTTTGTTGGAAAATTTAGGAAGATTTCAAACAATAATTACAGCTACAAATACAAAAAGTTTGGATAAGGTAGATAAATCTAAAATTAGAAAAATAAAAGATGGCCATATAAACTAATAGAAAGGAATTTTATGGAAAATACACAATATAATGCTTCGAACATTAGGGTCTTAAAAGGTCTTGAACCAGTTAGACTTAGACCGGGAATGTATATAGGATCAACAAGTGAAAGAGGACTCCATCATTTAGTTTACGAAGTTGTTGATAACTCAGTAGATGAGGCTCTTGCAGGTCGTTGCGACTACATAAAAATAAGTATTGACGAAAATAATATAGTAACAGTAGAAGATGATGGATCAGGAATACCAATTGAAAAGCATCCACAAACAGGAAAATCAACTTTAGAAACTGTTCTTACAGTTTTGCACGCTGGAGGAAAATTTGATGATAAGGCCTACAAAGTATCAGGTGGTCTTCACGGTGTAGGAGTATCTGTTGTAAATGCTCTAAGTGAATATCTAATTGCAGAAGTAAAAAGAGAAGGTCATATTCATAGAATGACTTTTGAAAGAGGAAAACCTACAAGTGATTTGGAAATAATTGGAGATACAAAAGAAACTGGTACAAAAATTATTTTTAAAGCAGATCCTGAAATTTTTGATGTAACTGTTTATAACAAAAAAACTCTAGAAGATAGATTTAGAGAAATGGCCTTTTTAAATAAGGGTGTAAGATTAATATTTGAAGACAAAAGAGATGAATCTGAAGTTGAATTTAAATTTGATGGAGGAATTAAAGAATTTGTTGAATACTTAAATAGAAATAAAACTCCAATTTTTAAGGAAGTTCCATATTTTGAAGGGCGCCAAGAATCTACAGAAATTGAAATATCTTTTCAATATACAGATGGATATAGCGAAAATATATTAACATTTGCAAATAATATTTATACTGTAGAAGGAGGAACTCATTTATCAGGATTTAGATCAGCCTTAACAAGAAGTGTAAATGATTATGCTAGAAAATATAATCTTTTAAAAGAAAATGAGGATAACCTTCAAGGAGATGATGCCAGGGAAGGAATTACTGCAATTATTTCGGTAAAAATTTCAAATCCTCAATTTGAAGGACAAACAAAGGGAAAACTTGGAAATAGCGAAGTAAGAGGAGCGGTAGATGCCTTTTTCTCAGAGCATATGGGAAATTTCTTAGAAGAAAATCCAAAAATCGCTAAATCAATAATTCAAAAAGCCCTAGCATCAAGAAGAGCAAGAGAAGCTGCAAGAAAGGCAAGAGATTTAACAAGAAAAAGATCAATTCTTGACTCAACAACTCTTCCTGGAAAACTTGCTGATTGCCAATCTCAAGATATAGGAGAAAATGAAATCTTCATAGTCGAGGGTAATTCAGCTGGTGGATCTGCAAAAGGTGGACGTGATAATAGAATTCAAGCTATTCTTCCTCTAAGAGGAAAAATAATGAATGTAGAAAAGGCAAATCTTGATAGGATTTTAAATTATGAAGAAATAAAATCAATGATTACAGCTTTTGGTACAGGAATTGGCCAAGAATTTGATATAAATAAACTTCGTTATGGAAAAATAATAATCATGACCGATGCCGATGTAGACGGAGCTCATATTAGAACCTTGCTTTTAACATTTTTCTATAGATACATGAAACCACTTGTAGATAATGGTCATATTTATATAGCCCAACCACCACTTTACAAAGTTTCAAGTGGAAAAAAAGAAAGATATTGTTACACAGATAAAGAATTAGACGAAATTGTAAAAGAATGGAAAGCAGATAAATACAAAATTTCTAGATACAAGGGTCTTGGAGAAATGAACGCAGAACAATTGTGGGAGACAACCATGGATCCAGAAAATAGGGTCTTACTTCAAGTTTATGAAAAAGAAGATTCCCAAATGTCAACTGACGCAACATTTTCAATGCTAATGGGTGAAAAGGTAGAACCTAGAAGAGAATTTATTGAAGAAAACGCCCAATATGTTGAAAATTTAGATGTCTAGGAGGATAAATGACAGAAGAAAATTATCAAAACATCATAGAGGTAGAACTTGAAAATCAAATGAAAACTGCTTACTTGGAATATTCCATGTCAGTTATTGTTTCAAGAGCTCTACCAGATGTACGTGATGGACTAAAACCAGTTCATAGAAGAATTTTATACGGAATGGAAGGACTTGGACTTGATCCAAATAAACCAACCAGAAAATCAGCCAGAGTTGTTGGTGAGGTTATGGGTAAATTCCACCCTCATGGAGACTCTGCAATCTACGATGCCCTTGTAAGACTTGCCCAAGATTTTTCAACAAGATATCCTTTGGCAAACGGTCAAGGTAACTTTGGTTCAATAGATGGAGATGACGCAGCAGCTATGCGTTATACAGAAGTTAAAATGAGTAAAATTGCCAAAGAAATGCTTAGAGATATCAACAAAGATACAGTTGACTTTATGCCAAACTTTGATGAAGAAGAAAAAGAACCAACAGTTCTTCCATCAAGATTTCCAAATCTTTTGGTAAATGGATCAAATGGTATAGCAGTAGGAATGGCAACAAATATGGCTCCTCATAATTTAGGAGATTCAATTGATGCTTGTATTGCCTATATGAATAATCCAGAAATTTCTATAAAAGAATTGGCAGATATTATAAAAGGACCAGATTTTCCAACAGGAGCCCAAATTCTAGGAAAAGCTGGAATCAAAAAAGCCTACAAAACTGGACGTGGAAAATTAAAACTTCGTGCAGTTGCAAGAATTGAACCTTTCAAAAAAAATAGGGAAAGAATAATAGTTACAGAAATTCCTTACCAAGTAAATAAGGCAAACTTGATCAAAAAAATTGCTGAATATGTAAAAGATAAAAAACTTGAAGGAATTTCAGATATTAGAGATGAATCCGATAGAAAGGGAATGAGAATTGTAATTGAGGTAAAAAGGGATGCAAATGCAAATATAGTCCTAAATAATCTCTACAAACAAACTCAACTTGAAACAACCTTTGGAATTATAAATCTTGCCTTAGTTGATGGTGTTCCAAAAGTTCTTGATTTAAAAGAATTAATAAAATATTATGTAAAACACCAAAAAGATGTAGTAAGAAGAAGAACAAAATTCGACCTTGATAAGGCTCAAAAGAGAAAACACATAGTTGAAGGTTTAATTATTGCTATTGATAATATCGATGAAATTATAAAAATAATTAGATCATCCTATGATAATGACCAAATTAAAAAAATATTTAATGAAAGATTTGGCCTAACAGATCCTCAATCTCAAGCTATTCTTGACATGCAATTAAAAAGACTATCAGGTCTTGAAATTGAAAAATTGCAAGCTGAAGATAAGGAACTAGCTGAAAAAATTGAATATTTCACATCAATATTAAATGATGAAGAAAAATTAATTGGCGTTATCGAAGAAGAAATTTTAGAAATAAAAGAAAAATATGCTGATGACAGAAGAACAAAAATTGTTCCGGATGAGGGAGAATTTGATATAGAAGAATTAATCGAAAAAGAAGATGTATTAATTTCTTTAACTCATGATGGTTATATAAAAAGACTTCCAATAAATACTTATAAGGTACAAAATAGAGGTGGCAAGGGAATTTCTGCTGGAAATACAAAAGAAAATGACTTTATTCAAAAAATTCTTACAACAAATACTCACGAATCTTTACTTTGTTTTACAAACTTTGGAAGAGTTTATTCATTAAAATGTTATGAAATTCCAGAAGCAAGCAGACAATCAAGAGGACAAGCTATAATTAATTTAATTTCCCTTGCAAGTGATGAAAAAATTACTGATATTATGGAATTATCAGAATTAAATGAAAAAAGCCAATTGGTATTTCAAACAGCAAATGGAAAAATCAAAAAAACTGATGCAGAATTATTTACAAATATCCAAAGAAATGGAATTATAGCAATTTCACTTGAAGATGGGGACAGACTTGTATCAATTAGGCAAATAGATAAGCCTTGTGATATAATTGTAACAACCAAAAAGGGAATGGCAATTAAATTTGCTTCATCAGACATTAGGTCTATGGGAAGAAATGCCAGAGGAGTAAGGGCTATTAGACTTGGTGAAGATGATAAGGTTGTGTCAATGAATATTGTTGAGGATGAAGTTTATTTGGTAGTTGTAACTGCAAATGGTTTTGGTAAAAAAACATCCTTCAATAATTTCAACAATCAAAATAGGGGAGGAAAAGGAGTAAGATGCCACAAAATTACAGAAAAAACAAAAGATGTGGTAGCTACTCTTCCTGCTAATTTAGATGATGATATAATGATGGTTTCCTTAAAAGGTGATATGATAAGAATATCTACAAGAGATATTTCAACTACAGGTAGAAATACCCTAGGTGTTAAATTAAAAAATCTTGAAAATACTGAAGATTTTATCGTTTCTGTAACCAAATATTATGAAGAAACTAGTGAGGAATAAGATGTTTAAGGCAAATATAGAAGAAAAAAATGATCACTTATTAGTAAAACTTATCGGTGATTTAGACGTTTATTCAAAAGAGAATTTTTCAAAATTTTGCGATGAGTCACTAAAAGATAAAAATGAAAATTTGATAATAGATCTTGAAAAACTTGATTATATAGATTCTACAGGCCTTGGTATGTTTATAAATATATACAAAGATCAAAAAGAAAAAGAAAAAAGTGTAAAAATAATAAATGCCAAAGAAAATATCAAAAAATTATTTAAAATAACAGATATAAGTGATTTATTTGAGATGGAGGAATAATGGATACAATTAGTTTAACAATTCCACCAAATTCAGTTTATCTAAAATCAATGAGGCTTTTGGCAGCTAGTCTTGCAAGTGATATAGGTTTTGATATAGAAGAAGTTGAAGATATTAGGGTTGTCGTTTCAGAAGCAATAAACTATAAAATGAGCGATGAAGATATAAAAATAAATTTCTATATCAAAGAAAATCTAATGAAAGTAGAAGTAATAGGAAAAGATAGGGAAATTGAAGAGGAAAATCTAAAAATTAAACAAATTATCCTTGAGCAATTAGCAGACAAGGTAGAAGTTGTTGAAGATAAGATTATACTTACAAAAGAGAAATAATTATGGCAAAAACAAAAGCTTCTCTTGAAAGAAAAAAAGAGATCAAAGAAAAATTTGAACAATTTTATAAAACAAGGGATAAGGACTTAAGAAATGAGCTAATAGAAGATCATATGTATATAGTCGATATTCTTTCCAATAAATACATTGGAAAAGGAATAGAAAAAGATGACCTTTATCAAGTGGCATCTCTTGGCCTAATCTATGCCATTGATAGGTATGATCCGTCAAAAGGATACGAATTTTCATCCTTTGCAACCCCAACAATAATGGGAGAGCTCAAAAGATATTTTAGAGATAAAGGCTGGGTAATAAGAGTTCCTAGAAGAATTCAAAATTTGTATAAAAAAATAAATGTAGCAAAAAAAATTCTCCCCCAAGAACTCCAAAGAACCCCAACAATAAAAGACATTGCAGCCTATCTTGGAGAAGATGAAGAAACAATTCTAGAAACAATGGAAGCAAGTAAGGTCTATACTCCTCAAAGTTTGGATATGAAATACCAAGTCCAAAAAGGGGAAAATTCTGTGGATTTATCCGATATGATTGGAGAAGATGACAAAAATTTTGATTCCATAGAATTAAAAGATTTGATAGAAAAATCTACAGAAAGACTAAATGATTTGGAAAAACAAATTTTAGAATTAAGATACTATGAAGGAAGAACCCAAATAGATATAGCAAACAAACTCTCAATCTCACAAATGACAGTATCTAGAATTGAGAAAAAAATTCTTCAAAAATTTACAATAGAAATGAAAAAAATGCTCTAAATCACCTAATAAATAGGTGATTTAGAGCGTAGACAAAGTATGAATTTAGATAATATTTTATTTTGAAATAAAAATTAAGCTAAGTACCATCTCGACTAGATAAATGTGCATTGATTTTGCACATTTATCCCTAAAATTAAGTGCGAAAGCACGTAGACATTTGCAAAGCAAATATATTTTAGTGTGAGTGAAACGAACGCACGGAGAGATCTCATGAGATTTCTCGGCTAACTACGTTCGCTCGAAATGGGTGAAAATATAGTTTGTCAACAGTCAGAATCACCTGATAAATAGGTGATTTTTTTGTGGGAAAAAATATTAAAATTATTATTAATTCAAGGAAGAAAATAAATTTCATGCTAAATCTAATAAAGAGATTTCTCGACAAGCTCGAAATGGGTTTTATCTTTATATTGATTCATTTCTTCGAATTTATTTAATATTAAAAATGAATTAAGAAATTTATTAATTAGCTATAAAGAGTAATTTTATATTTATTTTCTAATTATTTTATTTAAATCCTCACTTTTCTTTATTAAATATAAAGATAGATTTTAATATATGGTCAAAATAAAAACATAAAAAATTTCTTACTTTAGCCTAAAAGTAGATAAAAACTCCACCCATCTCGAGCGTAGTCGAGAGATCTCTTTAATTATCTTTATATTAGAATTAAACTTACTATTTTAGCGTAAAAGTAAATAAAAATATACCCATCGCGGGCGAAGTAATAGATTTCATGAATTATAGAATATTGAAATTAAACTTACTATTTTAGTATAAAAATAAATACCAAAAAATACCCCATTTCGAGCAGATAATTATGCCTTGATTTGGCATAATTATCCCTAAAAATTAGTGGGAAAGCATGGAAAAGTTTTCGAAGAAAACTGGTTTTAGTAGTCGAGAGATCTCTTTAATTTTTTTTATATTGAAATTAAATCTGCCCTATTAGAGAAAATAAATAGTTTATTCCACAAAAAAATCCCCATAAAATGGGGAAAATTTTTAATTTTCATCTCCTTTATACATTGATGATGAACCTGGATACATTTTTGCAATTTCTTTTATAACAAGGTCTATATCATCCAAACTTTTTCCATCTAATTTCTTTTGAGCTCTTAGATAAGCTAAGTCAATATCGTTGTTTGTAATTTTTTCAATAGATTTTTTTGAAAATTTATATTTATTTTTTAGTTCTTTTCTAAAAGAATCATATTCTTCTTTGTTTTCAGAAAATTTGTCTATTGGTCTATTTTTGATATCTATACTTGTTTGTTCTTTAGGATTTTCTTGAGTATTTTCTTCTTCACTATTTTCTTGATTATTTTCCTTTTTTTCATATCCATTTGGATATTTTTCCTTTAATTTTTTGCTAGCTTCAGTAATATTCTCATTATATGTTGCATATTTATTTTCGTCATAAACTTCAAAAAATATTTTTTTGAGCTCTCCGTTTGGAACTTGTGATGCATCAAAACCATTTTGTCCAAGATAAGTTCTAGCATTTGTGTAATGATCAAGGCCTTGGTCATCACTGTAATCCCAATTGTTTACAACATTTTCTACACTAGTTTCTGGATAAATATTACTAGTATTTGGATTTTCTTTGGCAATTTGGTTAAACATTAAAGTTAATTTATTCCAAAATCCAGTTTTTTCGCTTAGATCATTTGCATCTTTTTGATATTTTTTAATATCTTCATCACTTAAGCCATCAACAAAACTTTGATCAAATCCTCCCAAATCTACCATAGCCTTTTTTATATCATCTATAGATAATTTATTAGAAGAATCTACATTACTTGTATTTGATGCTGACAAATTATTAGATTTGTAATCGACACTCTCACCGATGAGTAAATTGTTTTTGTTATTAGATTCACTACTAACACTACTATTTGATGAATTACTTTTATTATCTTTGTCAAAAATACCACATGATGTTAAAACAAGTGATAAACAAAGAACAAGTCCTATTTTCTTTTTCATAACCCCTCCATACCCCCCAACACCAGGCCCACTTGCAGTTGCAGGAATTGTTGGAGCGGATTTAGGAT
>URRX01000057.1 GCA_900550345.1 uncultured Anaerococcus sp.
TTAAAAAACTGACCTCCTTAAGTTGGTTAGGTACAACTTTTTGGGGTCAGTTCAAAATTAGGAGTTTTTTTAAGCTAAAAATAATTTTAGATGATACATTAAATAAGCTATTATCACAATTTCAATTAATTTAGCAACAGACATAGTCTTAATATAATCTTTAAATCTTAATTTTTTAAAACCTGCAACCATAGAAAGTGCATTGTCTGGTGCGAAAGGCATGGCACTTGTTAGAAATAAAACTTTTTTAAATCTTTTTGTACTTTGTCTTGTAGCGCTTTCATATTTTTTAAGGCTTTTTTTAGGTAAAAACAAATTCAAAAATCTTTTACCGTAAATTCTAGTCAAAGTGTAATTTAAAACAGCAGTCATAAGACCTGTTATGTAATTTAAAAATAAACCTAATTTTTGACCAAATAAAGCGAAACCAATTATTATAAAAATTGTGGTTGGAATAAAGGGAACAAATCCTATTAAAACTTTTAAAATTATAAATATTAAAGGTGCAAGATACGTAAAAGCACCAATATAGTCATATAATTTATCTTGATTTGTTAATATTCCCAATTCATATAATCTATATAAAAAATACAAAAATAAAAAAGAAAGCCCTAGGCTTAGACAAATTTTAATTTTTTTGCTATGTTTTTTGAAAAAATATTTCATAAAAATCATGAATACGAATTTACAAAAAAGAGAGGCGTAAGCCTCTCATCAAAAAATCTTATTCTTGTTCTTCGAACATATCTTTGCCTACTCCGCAAACTGGGCATACCCAATCTTCTGGTAGATCTTTGAATTCTGTTCCTGCGTCGATTCCGTTATCTGGATCTCCGTTTGCAGGATCATAGATATATCCACAAGCTGTACATACGTATTTCATAATATTCTCCTTTCGTTTTGTTATATCTACATTATACTACAAAATAATAAAAATCAATAATTTAAGTAAAAGGCAAAAAAATGGACAAAAAAATTTTTATTGGGTATAAGTCTATTAGTAAGAGATGAGGGATGATATGGAACTTATTAGAAATACAATGCCGACAGATCTTAATTTGATTAAAAAATTTAGGGATGAGCTTGTTTTAAATTTAAAAAATAAAAAAATAGATGAGAATTTGATTTTTAAAATTAGATTAATTCTCGATGAACTTATAATAAATTCCTATAAGCATGGAAATAGGTGTCAATATAATAAAATTATCGATACTACTTTTATGTTAAGTGATGATTATTGTCTTATAAAAGTTAAAGATGAGGGTGAAGGGATAGATTATCTTTATGAAAATAATGATTTAAGCGATCATGGAAGAGGAATAAAACTTGTTTATAGCCTAGCCGATGAGCTTATCATAAAAGATAATTTAATAATAGCATTTTTAAAAAGAGATAATAGGATAAAATTATATATATAATACTTGGTAATTTTATTTTATCAAGTATTTTTTTTGTTATTTATTGATAATCTTATCACATATGATATAATAAATTGATGAATAAATAGTTTATATTAGTTAAAGAAAGAAGTGATTTAATGAAACGTGAAGATATAAGAAATGTAGCAATAATTGCCCATGTAGACCATGGTAAGACAACTTTGGTTGATGGACTTTTAAAAACAAGTGGTATTTTTAGAGAAAATCAAAAAGTTGATGAAAGAGTTATGGATTCAAATTCTATTGAAAAAGAAAGAGGAATTACAATTCTTTCAAAAAATACTGCTATTAATTACAAAGATAAAAAAATAAATATTATCGATACTCCAGGCCACGCAGATTTTGGTGGAGAAGTGGAAAGAGTTTTGAACATGGCTGAGGCTGTAGTTTTAGTAGTTGACAGTCATGAAGGTCCAATGCCTCAAACAAAATTTGTTTTGAGAAAGGCAATTGAATTAAATCTTCCAGCAATAGTTTGTATTAATAAGGTTGATAGACCAGATCAAAGAGTTGAAGAAGTAATGGATGAAGTTTTGGATTTATTTATTTCATTAGAAGCCGATGAATCATACCTTGATTCTCCATTTGTTTTTGCATCAGCAAAAGAAGGTTGGGCTAGCCTTGAATTTGGAGAAGAAAAAAATGATATGACAGATCTTTTGGATACAATAATAGACTACACACCAGCTTTTGAGGCAGAAGAAGATGAACCATTTAAAGTATTAGTTTCAACAACAGATTATGATAACTATCTTGGAAGAATTGCAATTGGAAAAGTTGAAAGTGGAAAAATCAATAAAAATGATCCATGCATAATTGTAAATTATAATGATAAAGATAGAAAAGTAAAATCAAAAATTGTTACAATATATGAATTTGAGGGTTTACAAAGAAGTGAAGTAGAAGAAGCTTCTTTTGGATCTATAGTTGCCCTATCAGGAATGGAAGATATAAATATAGGAGATACAATTTGTACAGAAAGCGATATGGATCCTATAGAATTTACAAAAATTTCTGAACCAACTTTATCAATGACTTTTTCTGTAAATAATTCACCATTTGCAGGAAGAGATGGAGATTATGTAACAAGTAGACACTTAAGAGATAGATTATTTAAAGAAAAAGAAACAGATGTATCACTTAGAGTAGAAGCTACAGATTCAACAGAAGCATTCAAGGTTTCCGGAAGAGGTGAGCTTCATCTTTCAGTATTAATTGAAAATTTAAGAAGAGAAGGTTATGAATTCCAAGTTTCAAAACCAGAAGTAATGTTTAAAAAAGATGAAAATGGAAAAACTTTGGAACCAATAGAACTTGCAACAATAGATGTAGATCAAGAATATACCGGAGCAATTATTGAAAAATTAGGACTCCGTAAGGGAGAACTTATAGATATGGCTCCAAATTCTTCAGGATATACAAGAATGGTATTTAAAATTCCTGCTAGAGGACTTATTGGTTATAGACAAGAATTTTTGACTGATACAAAAGGAACTGGAATTTTAAATACAGAATTTGATTCATATGAAAGATATAAGGGAGATATTGCAAAAAGACAAGCAGGATCACTTATTTCTTTTGAAACAGGAGTAGCAACAACTTATGGTCTTCATGCAGCTCAATCTAGGGGACAACTTTTTGTAAAACCTCAAGATGAAGTTTATGAAGGAGAAGTTATTGGATCAAATGCAAAAGGAATAGACATTGACGTAAATGTTTGCAAAAAGAAAAAACAAACAAACGTCAGAGCATCAGCAGCTGATGAGGCTTTGGTTTTATCTCCTGCAAAAATAATGAGCGTTGAAGAAATGATGGAATTTGTTGAAGAAGATGAGCTTATTGAAATTACACCTCATAAGCTAAGAATTAGAAAAAGAATCTTAGATAATAATTTAAGATATAAATCTAAAAAATATAATAAGTAGGTGCAAAATGAAAAAAAGATTTGAAAGATTTCTTTCAACATCTTTGCTTTTAAGTGTATTAGTGGTTTTATTATCAAATTTATTACTAATACTTACAAAAATTAACCCACAAATGATAAATCACATATGGAATATATCTTTTATTATTTCGTGGGTTATTATGCTAGTTTATCCTCTTTATATTTTGATGGAAAAAAATAGTAGAGGATATTCAATTTTTGTAGCTTTGATTAGTGTAGTTGTATTTTGCTTGTTAAGTTTTCATGCTTTACTTGTAATAAGCAATTACACACCACTTTTACCAAGATACATAGCAGTTGATGGAAGAATAACAGATTATTGGCAACAAATATTTTACAGTGGTCTTATAATAATGTATTTGATACATATTATTAATTTAATTCTTATAAAAAGATTAAATAATAAAGAAGAAAAAATTGAAAATTAGGGGAGGTTGAGTTTATGAAAAAAGGATTAAGTGTTTCTTTATCAGTTATAAAAAGGTTACCAAAATATTATAGGTATTTAGAAGCTATAAATGAAAAAGGAATAGTAAGGGTTTCATCAAAGGAACTTTCACAAATCACAGGTCTTACTGCAAGTCAAATTAGACAAGATTTAAATCATTATGGTTGTTTTGGTCAACAAGGATATGGCTATAATGTAAAAGAATTAATGGATGAACTTGCAAAAATTATTGGCGTAAATAAAGAATATTCTATGGTAATAATTGGATACGGAAATATTGGACACGCACTTTTTCAATATAGTGGATTTAAAACTTTAGATTATAACGTTAAAGCAGTTTTTGATAAAAATAATGAAGATTTATCAACAGACTCACAAAAAGTTTTATCAACCGATGATTTAAAAGACTATTTGATAGAAAATAAAATAGATATAGGAATAATCACAACTCCAAAAGAAGGAGCTCAAGAAGTTTGTGATATTCTTTGTGAAGGAGGAATAAAAGGAATTTGGAACTTCGCACCAGTTGATTTAAAGACAAAAAATAATGTTGTTATAGAAAATGTTCACTTAGATGAATCATTATTTACTTTGACATATTTTATCAACTCACCAGAAGATTTCTCATTCTAGATAATTATGATTGTAGCATCAGTATCAAATTTAGAAAAATCCTACCCAAGAAAAGATGTATTTTCAAATATTTCCTTTACAATTAATAAGGGAGATAAGATTGGATTAATAGGAAATAATGGTTCTGGAAAGTCTACACTATTTAATATATTGACAGGTGAAATTTCAAAAGATAAGGGAAATATTCATATACCAAATGATGTAAGTCTTGGATATTTAAAACAACAATTAGGACTTATGTCTGATAAAAGTATATATGATTATTGTTTGGATGTTTTTAAAGATCTAATAAGTCTTGAAAAAAATATTAGAGATTTGGAAATAAAAATGAGCGAGGAAAAAAATCCAGATAAGCTCGATGAAATAATGAAAGAATATGCGAAAAAAAGCGAAGAGTTTGAAAAACAAAATGGCTATTCTTATAAGTCAGAAATAAGAGGAGTTCTTATTGGCATGGGCTTTGAGGAAGAAGATTTTCAAAAAGAAGTTTCGCTTTTATCAGGAGGACAAAAGGCAAGGGTTGAACTTGCCTGTCTTTTATTGGAAAAACCTGATCTTATTTTATTAGATGAGCCAACTAACCACCTTGATATAAAGGCAATAAATTTTTTGGAAAATTTTGTCAAAAATTTTAAGGGATCAGTTATAGTTATAAGCCACGATAGGTATTTTTTGGATTCAACAGTTTCAAAAATATTTTTGATGGAAAATGGGTCTTTAAAAATTTATAATGGTGATTATACTTCCTTTATGGATCAAAGAAAAAAAGATTTGAAAGTTCAAAATCACCTATACAAATCACAACAAAAAGAAATTAAAAGACAAGAAGAAATAATTGATAGGCTTAAAAATCTTGGTGGTTCAAAAAGAAAAAGAGGAATTTCCCAATCAAGATCTAGACAAAAACTTTTGGATAAGATGGAAAGGGTAGAAAAACCTGATAATCTTAACGAATCAATAAATATTAGATTTACTCCAAGAATTGTATCTGGAGTTGATGTATTAAGTGTTGACAAATTGAAAAAATCTTATGATAAAGATATTTTTGAAGATATTTCTTTTAATATTTATAGAAATGATAGGGTAGCAATTATTGGAGAAAATGGTGTAGGAAAAACCACACTTTTTAAAATTATTTTAAACCAAGAAAGAAAAGATGATGGTCAAATAAAGCTTGGATCAAGTGTAAAAGTTGGATATTTTGACCAAGAACAAAAATCTTTAAATACAGAAAATACCTTGTTTGAAGAAATAAGAGAAACTTATCCTGATCTTACAAATTATGAAATCAGATCATATTTGGCTAAAATTATGTTTTATCAAGATGAAGTCGATAAACCGATAAATGAATTATCAGGAGGTCAAAGAGCAAGAATTTCTCTTTTAAAACTTATGCTTTCAGATTGCAATTTTATTTTGATGGATGAGCCAACTAATCATCTTGATATTGATTCAAAAGAGGCCTTAGAAGATGCACTTATTGCTTATGAAGGAACAGTTCTTGTTATTAGTCACGATAGGTATTTTTTAAATAAAATTGCTGTAAAAATTCTTGATATGCACAAAGATCATATTAAAGAGTATTTGGGAAATTACGATTATTATGTAGAAAAATTAAAAGAAGAGTCAATTGAAGATGAGAAAAAAACAGATTTGACTCAAACTCAAATTAAAAAACAAGAAAAAAAGAAAAAGTTAAAAAGATTAGAAGTAAAAAAAATAAAAGAAAAACTTGAAAAATTAGAGAAAGAAACCAATACTATTGACACAAAAATTCATCAATTAACTGAACAAAGTTTAAAAGAAGGATTTTATGATGATCAGGAAAAAGTAATAAAAACTTTTGAAACCATAAAAAATCTTGAAGACAAAAAGCTAAAATTACAAGATAGATGGCTAGAATTATCTTTAGAATTGGAAGAAAATTAAAAATGTTTTGTTTCAAATGCTAAAGCGTGGGTAAATTAATAGTAGAGGAGGATTTATGGGAGGTTTTAAAAAATTTTTGTGGTCTCTAATGACAATAGTTTTGATAATAATAGCTGCTGTACTTGGTACAGTATCTCTTGTAGATGATGGAATTCGTCATGATTTATTATCATACTTAGAAATCCAAAATTACAGATATGTACTCCTAGGAGTTGCAATTGCTGTATTAGTTTTTGCTATTATTCTTTTAATAGATATTATCGCAAATCAAAACGATAAGCGCGAATATTTAGTTGAAGATAATACTGGAGATATTTTTATAACAAAAAACTCATTAGATGCTACAGTGAATTCTGCCGTTAAGAAATTTCAAGGGGCAGAACTTACAGATTCAAAAGTGAAAATAATTAAGGGCAATACTATAGATGCAAATATAAAATGCGATATTTTTGGCGAAAGAGATTTTGAAGATTTAGGTAGAAAAATTCAAGCAGAAGTTGAGTTTGCTTTGAAGAAACTTACAGGACTTGAAAATTCAAATGCTCATGTTCAATTAAATAAGGCCCAAAAAAGTCAAGAAAGAGAACTTAGGTAGGTGGTATGATGGACAAAAATAATGAAAATTTAGATTTGAAAAATCAAGAAGATAAAAAGCAAGTATCCACCTATGATGTAGAAATGAGAAAGCTAGATATTAAAGAGAGAAAAGAAGAAGAATGTAAAAAATTTAAAGAAGAAAATAAGTACAAAATAATTTCTTTGATTTTGGGAATTGTAACTATTGGATCTTTATTTGATTATGGATTTTTCAGAACTCTAGGTATCTGGATAGTATTAGGTTTTTGCTATTGCTTAGGCGGATGGCTTGACAAGGATCCTAAAGTTATAGGATTTGTAGTTAATTTATTAAAAAAATTTCAATAAATAAGAAAGGGAAAAAATTATGACAGAAAAAACATTTGACAAAGATTACGAAAAAGGATTAGAAAAAGACGCAGAAATTGAACAAGAAGTTTCAAAATTATCTTTTGCTGACAAGGTTGTTGCAAAAATTTCAAGAATTGCAGTAAACAGAGTTGATGGAATATTAGATATGAAAGCAAGCTTTTTTGATTCTGTATCATCAGTTTTCCAATCTTCATCAGAGCAAGATACATCAGGAGTTGATGTAGAAGTTGGAGAAAAAGAAGCAAAAGTTAATATGCAAATAATCTTAGAATATGGAAAGTCTGCTCCAAGAATATTTGAACAAATCAAAAAAGTTGTTAAAGAAAATGTAAAAGAAATGACAGGTCTTGATGTTGTAACAGTTAATGTTGATGTTGTTGATGTTATGACAAGAGAAGAATACAGAGCAAAAAAATCTGATTCTGACGACAAAAAAGATAGAAGATAATAATTATTAAGAGACTGATTTTACCAGTCTCTTTTTTTGTAAGGAGAAAAAAATGGAAGTTTTATTAATTGGATATAAATCTTGCTCAACTTGTAAGAAAACTGAAAAATTTTTGGAAGAAAAAAATATTTCTTACAAATTTCAAGACGTAAAAGAAGAAAAGCCTGAAAAAGATCAAATAAAAGATCTATATGAAAAAAGTGGTTTAGAAATTAAGAAATTTTTTAATACTTCTGGACAAATTTATAGGAAATTAAATTTGAAAGACAAATTAAAAGATATGTCAGAAGATGAAAAATTAGACCTACTTGCATCAGATGGCATGCTATTAAAAAGACCGATTATAGTAAATGGCGATGATGTTGTAGTTGGTAGATTAAATATTGAGAAATATTTTGAAAATAATTAATTAAAAATTTTGAT
>URRX01000058.1 GCA_900550345.1 uncultured Anaerococcus sp.
AACTTCAAAGAAATGAAATATAAAAAATTTACAATAATTTTATTACTTATTTTTATAGTTTTAAACATCTTAAATACAATATAAAAGAGCCGGCAAATGCCGACTCTTATTTTTTATTCATTCAAAGCTTCTTTTTCTTTGTTTTCTATTTCTTCTATATTCATTTGAATTTGTGCATCTTCAAGATCTTTATTTTCATAGTCGATATTAAAGTCATTATAAACTTTCATACCTGTACCTGCTGGTATTAGTTTTCCTATGATTATATTTTCTTTTAGACCTTTTAAATCATCAACTTTTCCTTTTATAGATGCATCTGTAAGAACTCTTGTTGTTTCTTGGAAAGATGCTGCTGATAACCAAGATTCTGTAGCAAGTGATGCTTTTGTAATTCCAAGAAGTTGTTGACTAAATTCACATGGCTTTTTGCCTTCTTTTTCCATTTGTTCATTTACAATTCTTACTTCTCTAATTTCTTGTAAAGAACCTGGTAAAAATTCTGTATCTCCAGCATCTTCTATTTTTACTTTTTTAAGCATTTGTTTTGTTATAACTTCTATATGTCTATCATCAATTTCTACACCTTGAAGTCTGTATACTTTTTGAACCTCTTTTGTGATGTAATCTTGAACTCCAACTTTTCCTAAAACTTTCAATACATCGTGTGGATCAAGAGAACCTTCTGTTAATTGTTGTCCTTTTTCAACCACATCGCCTTCTGATACTAATAGTCTTGCACCAAATGGTATATTGTATTTTTTAGAATAGCCATCTTCTGATAAGATTTCAACGTCAGTTTTCTTCTCATTTTGAATTAATGAAACTGTTCCAGAGTTTTCAGCTATAAATGCAAGTCCTTTTGGTTTTCTTGCTTCAAATAACTCTTCAACCCTTGGAAGACCTTGAGTAATTCCTACTCCTGCGATTCCTCCTGAGTGGAAGGTTCTCATTGTAAGCTGAGTACCCGGTTCACCGATTGATTGAGCAGCTATAATTCCTACAGCCTCACCAATATTTACTTTCTTACCAGTAGCAAGGTTTCTACCATAACATTTTTCACAAACACCATGTTTAGATTTACATTCAAGAACTGAACGTAATTTAACTTCTTTAATGCCGCTTGCAACAATGTTATCAGCCTTATCTTCATCAATAATTTGATTTTTAGCAACTATTAGTTCCCCATCATTATCAAAAATATCTTCAAATGATGTACGACCTACAATTCTTGTGTACAAGTTTTCTATTAACTCGTTTCCATCTTTAAATTCACGAGCTATTACATATCCATCTGTACCACAATCATCTTCTGTTACTATAACATCTTGAGAAATATCTACCATTCTTCTTGTTAGATAACCTGAATCGGCAGTTCTTAAAGCTGTATCTGTAAGTCCCTTACGAGAACCGTGAGTTGAAATAAAGTATTCTTGTACAGAAAGTCCTTCACGGAAGTTAGCCTTTATAGGAATTTCTATGATTTTACCATCGGCTCTTGACATAAGTCCACGCATTCCACCTAATTGTCTGATTTGGTTTGTAGAACCACGGGCTCCGGAATCTGCAAATATTTTAATATTATTGTCAGATTTTAATTCATCTAGTAGAGCAGCTGTTACTTCATCAGTAGCTTCTCTCCAAATATCTATAACTTTTTCGTATCTTTCATTATCTGTTATAAATCCACGTCTATAAAGTTTTTCATACTTATCAACCTCACTATCAGCCTTTGATACAATATCCCATTTTTGGTGAGGAATTGTAACGTCTGACATAGAAACAGTAAGTCCAGATAAAGTTGAGTATTTATAACCTGTAGATTTAATATAATCTAGAACTGAAGCAGTTTTTATATTTCCATGTTTTCTAAAGCAACGATCAACTATTTCTTTTAAAACACCAGATGATGTAACTTGATCAACTTCTAGAGAATATGGATCTTCTTTTCTATTTACATATCCTAAATCTTGTGGAATTCCTTCGTTATAGATAAATCTACCAACTGAAGAATTTACAATTTTTCCAGGATCACTTTCATCTTTTCTTATCCTAACTCCAACTTTTGTTTGTAGGGTTACATTGTGGTTTAATAGGGCTTTTTTCATTTCTGAAATATCTTCAAAAATCATTCCCTCACCCTTAGCACCTTCTTTTATAGTTGTAAGATAATAAGCACCCAATACCATATCTTGGGATGGAGTTGTAATAGCTTTACCATCTTTTAGACCAAGAATATTATTTGTTGACATCATAAGAAGTCTTGCTTCTATTTGTGCTTCATTTGATAAAGGCAAGTGTATAGCCATTTGGTCCCCATCGAAATCCGCATTAAAAGCAGGACAAGCTAATGGGTGAAGTTTCATTGCCTTTCCTTCAACCAAAACTGGTTCAAAAGCTTGAATACCAAGTCTGTGAAGTGTAGGGGCACGGTTTAATAAAACTGGATGATCTTTAATTACTTCTTCTAAAATTTCATAAACTCTAGGATCTTTTTTCTCTACCATTTTTTTAGCAGATTTTAAATTATGAGCAAGATCTTTTTCTACAACCTTATTCATAATAAATGGTTTAAATAATTCTAGAGCCATTTCTTGTGGCAAACCACATTGGTTAAATTTAAGGTTAGGTCCTACTACAATTACAGAACGACCAGAATAATCAACCCTCTTACCAAGTAAGTTTTGTCTAAATCTACCACTTTTACCTTTTAGTAAATCTGATAGAGATTTCATATTTCTATTTGATGCACCTGTTACAGCACGTCCACGTCTACCATTATCTATTAAGGCATCAACAGCTTCTTGAAGCATTCTCTTTTCATTTCTTACAATGATTTCTGGAGCTCCAATATCAAGAAGTCTTTTTAATCTATTATTTCTATTTATAACTCTTCTATATAAATCGTTTAAATCACTTGTAGCAAATCTTCCACCTTCAAGTTGAACCATAGGTCTAAGTTCAGGTGGCATAACTGGAAGAACATCAAGTATCATCCATTCTGGTTTATTTCCACTTGTCAAGAATGAATCAACAACTTCAAGTCTTCTTGAAATTCTTACTTTCTTTTGTCCCTTTGCATCTTCAAGTTCTTTCATCAATGATTCATATTCTTTTTTAAGATCCATGTTAGCAAGAAGCTTTTTAACAGCTTCTGCTCCCATTTCAGCTTGAAATTCTGTATCATCTGGATAATTATCTAGAGCTTCTGAGTATTCACTTTCAGATAATTCTTGTTTTTCATAATATTCAGTTTCACCTGGGTTTATTACTACATATGATGCAAAATATAATATTTTTTCCAAAACTCTAGGACTCATATCTAATAAAAGTCCCATTTTTGAAGGAATTCCCTTGAAATACCATATATGACTTACAGGAGCTGCAAGTTCAATATGACCCATTCTTTCACGTCTTACTTTAGATTTTGTTACTTCAACACCACATTTTTCACAAACAACACCCTTATATCTTATTCTCTTGTATTTACCACAAGAGCATTCATAGTCTTTGGTAGGTCCAAAAATTTTCTCACAGAATAAACCGTCTTTTTCAGGTTTAAGTGTTCTGTAATTAATTGTTTCTGGTTTTTTAACTTCACCATGGGACCATGATCTGATTTTTTCAGGAGATGCTATTTTCATCCTCATAGCACCAAATTCTTGTAATTCTGACAAAAAATCCCCCTTAATCTTCTAGCTCTTCTACACCTTTATTTGTAGAATCTGTACTTTCTACTGTTTCTTCTTTTTTAGAAAGATTTGCTCCACTAAGTTTTTTTGATTGACTTCTAATTTTTGATGCATCAATTTTTTCAACTTCTGAGAACTTATCTTGCTCATCTATATTTTCTCTTATTTCAATTACATTTCCATCTTCATCTAAAAGCTCAACATCTAGTGCTAGAGATTGTAATTCTTTTACTAATACTTTGAAAGATTCTGGAGTACCTGGTTCTGGTACATTTTCTCCTTTAACAATGGATTCATAAGTTTTAACTCTTCCAGTAACGTCATCTGATTTTACTGTTAAAATTTCTTGAAGAGTATGACTTGCACCATATGCTTCCAAAGCCCAAACTTCCATTTCTCCAAATCTTTGTCCACCAAATTGTGCTTTTCCTCCTAGAGGTTGTTGAGTTACAAGTGAATAAGGTCCTATACTTCTTGCGTGAATTTTTTCTTCAACCATGTGGTGAAGTTTTAGCATATACATTACTCCAACAGTAACAGGATTTTGGAATTCTTCTCCAGTTCTTCCATCACGAAGTCTGATTTTTCCAGTTTTATTTACATATGGAGCAGTTTTTTTAGCTTCTTCTAAAGCTTCTTCTATTTCTGTATCTAAGGCACCATCAAAAACTGGTGTTGCTATTTTCCATCCCATAGTTCTTGCTGCAAGACCCATGTGTACTTCCAAAACTTGTCCGATATTCATACGTGATGGAATACCTAATGGGTTAAGACAAATTTGAATTGGTGTTCCATCTGGTAAGAAAGGCATATCTTCTCTTGGCATAATTCTTGAAACAACACCCTTGTTACCATGTCTACCACACATTTTATCTCCAACCATAATTTTTCTTTTGGTTGCTACAAATACTCTTATAACTTTATTTACACCTGGTGATAATTCATCGCCATCTTTTTTGTTGTATTCTTTTACGTCGACAACAATACCACTTTCTCCATGTGGAACTGTAAGTGATGTATCACGAACTTCACGAGCTTTTTCTCCAAAGATAGCTCTTAATAATCTTTCTTCTGGTGAAAGTTCTGTTTCTCCTTTTGGTGAAACTTTTCCTACTAAGATATCTCCACTTTTAACTTCAGCACCAATTCTAATTACACCATTTTCATCAAGATTTTTCTTCATGTCGTCTCCAACATTTGGAATATCTTTTGTAATTTCTTCAGCACCAAGTTTTGTCTCACGAGCTTCACATTCATGTTCTTCTATATGAACTGATGTAAGGACATCATCCATTACTAATTGTTCATTTAAAAGCATAGCATCCTCGTAGTTATATCCTTCCCAAGTTGTAAAGGCTATAAGGATATTTTTACCTAAGGCAAGCTCTCCTTGTTCTGTTGATGGACCATCTGCAATTATTTCATTTGCATCAACATGCTCTCCAAGTTTTACAATTGGTCTTTGATTAATTGTTGTTCCTTGGTTTGCACGTCTAAATTTAAGAAGTCTATAATAATCAATTTCTCCATCTGAATCTCTTTTGATTCTAATTTTTTCATCTCCAACATATACAACTTCTCCGGCGTTTTTGCTTACTACACAAACTCCAGAATCTTTTGCAGCCCTATGTTCAATTCCTGTAGCAACTATTGGTGCTTGGGATTTTAAAAGTGGAACTGCTTGTCTTTGCATGTTGGCACCCATTAGAGCACGAGTTGAGTCGTCGTTTTCCAAGAAAGGAATCAAACTTGCTCCAACTGATACAATTTGTTGAGGAGAAACGTCCATATATTCAACGCTTTCTCTTGGATATATATCATTCTCACCATTTATACCACGACCTGAAACACGATCATTTATAAATCTGTTATTTTCATCAAGTGGTTCGTTGGCTTGAGCAATTATGAAATTGTCTTCTATATCTGCTGTTAGATAATCTATTTCATCTGTTACATGTCCATCTTTTCCAACTTTTCTATAAGGAGTTTCTATAAATCCATATTTATTGATTCTTGCATAAGTTGTTAAAGATGTAATTAGACCAATGTTTGGTCCTTCTGGAGTTTCTATTGGACAGATTCTTCCGTAGTGAGAATCATGAACGTCTCTTACTTCTACTCCTGCCCTATCTCTTGAAAGTCCACCTGGTCCCAAAGCTGATAATCTTCTTTTGTGAGTTAGCTCACTCATTGGATTTGTTTGATCCATAAATTGTGAAAGCTGACTGGAACCAAAGAATTCTTTTATAACAGCTGTAACAGGTTTTATATTAATAAGTCCTTGAGGTGTTGCAAGATCAGGATCTTGTGTTGTCATTCTTTCTCTTACAACTCTTTCCATTCTAGCAAGACCAATTCTAAATTGATTTTGTAATAATTCTCCAACCCCTCTTACTCTTCTGTTTCCTAAATGATCTATATCATCAACTTCACCTATTCCTTCAAAAAGATTAAATTGATAATTAACTGCTGCAAGGATATCAGATTTTACAATATTTTTTGGACAAAGTTCTTTTTTTCTTCTTTCAATTTCATTTATAATTGATTCTTTGTCTTCATTTTCATCAAGTATTTCTCTCATAACTGGATAATATACTTTTTCTGATAATTCTATATTTGAAAGATCTATTCCTTCTAATTCTTCAAAAGAATTTAAATAAACAAAGTGGTTACCACAAATTCTTAATTCTTTGTCCTCACCATCTTCTTGTTTTACAATGATGTCTACAACATTGATTCCACTTTTTTCTATATTAAGGGCAGTTTGTCTATCTATCATTTCGCCCGCCTTAACAAAAAGTTCTCCTGTTTCATCATCTATAACATCTTTTGCAGAAATTTGATCAATTAGTCTATCATGTAAGGCTAATTTTTTGTTGTATTTATATCTTCCTACTTTAGCAAGGTCATATCTTCTATCATCAAATAAAAGATTATTTATTAAATTTTGTGCAGATTCAAGACTGGCTGGATCACCTGGTTTTAATTTTTTATAAATTTCTATTAAAGCTTCTTCGCTTGTTTCTGAATTTTCTTTTTCTAAGGTATTTCTTAAATGTTGAGTATCACCTAAAGCTTCTATGATTTCTTCATCATTTTCAAATAATAAAGCTCTTACAAGAGTTGTTGCTGGAAGTTTTCTTGTACGATCAAGTCTTACATTTACTGTATGAGATGCGTCAGTATCGAATTCAATCCATGCTCCTCTGTTAGGTATAACTGTTGAAGAATACATTTTGTTTCCTGATTTATCAAGCTCTGATGCATAATAAACTCCAGGACTTCTTACTAGCTGACTTACTATAACTCTTTCAGCACCATTAATTACAAAAGTTGCTGAATCAGTCATCATTGGGAAATCTCCCATAAATACTTCTTGTTCTTTTACTTCTTCAGTTTCCTTATTTATAAGTCTAGCCTTAACTTTAAGGTCTCTAGAATATGTTGTATCCTTATATTTTGCTTCTTCTATTGTATATTTTGTTTCATCATCAAAATCATAACCTACGAATTCAAGTATTAAATTGCCATTATAATCTTCAATTGGGGAAATATCTTCTAAAATTTCTCCTAAGCCCTCTTCTATAAACCACCTATAAGAATCTTTTTGTACTTTTAATAGGTTTGGCAAATCAAGAACTTGAGGAAATTTAGAAAAGCTTACACGTTCAGTTTTACCAAATAACTCTTTATGATATTGCACTATAAATTACTCCTTTATCTTGCTTTTAGCCTAAAACTTTCTTTTGACCTTTATGTAATTTTAGGGCTTTTCAAACTTTTTATAAGCCTTTTTTACATAAATAAAAAAATCTCGCTAAATTAGAATTCTAGCAATTGTTTATTATATCACTACATGCTAGTAAGTGTCAAATAATTTAGGAGATTTTTAATCTCTGTTTATGAGTTTTTCTTACTATATTTTTTTTATTTATTTTTGTCAAATAATTTAATCGATGTAGTTTGTTTTAATGCTATGATTTTTCCCTTTTAATTCTTCTTTAGGATAACCTAAAATTAACCCGTGAACTGGATAAAAATCTTTTTCTATATTTAATTTTTCTATAAATCTTGCATTTTTATCAAATCTTTCAAACATTCCTCTTATATAGCATGATCCAATACCTAGATCTGTTGCTTTTAGGGACATATTTTCTATAATACAAGCTGTATCTTCAAGTTTTGTAACGTGTCCATCTTTTGCTGAAATTATAATTAAATATGGTGCAGAATATATAGGATTTGCTTTTGGATCATTTACAATTTCTCTTGCTTCTTCTAATATTTCTTCAATAAATTCTTTGTTTGTTATTACAGTAATTGCCATATTATCATATTGGCTCCTACCAACTGGAGCTTTTATTCCAGCATTTACAATTTTTTCTAAATCATTTTTTTCAATTTTTTTATCTAAAAATGATCTTGTTGAATCTCTTGTTTCTATTACTTTATCAAAATCCATAATATCTCCC
>URRX01000059.1 GCA_900550345.1 uncultured Anaerococcus sp.
AATAAAATGGCATAATTCAAATTTTAAAGAATTATTTGAAGCAAAGAATTTAATTGGAAAAAGCATAAATAGTTTTGTTAGTGATTTTAATGAGATAGATTTTTCAAAAGAATCAGACAAGGCAATAACTGTAAATATTTATGATAAAACTTTCGAATTTTATTATTCAACTATAAAAAGAGAAAAATATGGTAAAGAATTAACATTTGTTTATGGAATAGATAATACAAGTGATGAAAATATTAAAAAAATATTTAAGGACCGTAGACTTGTAGTTCTTTCAATGTATATTGACAATTATGATGATTTAAGACAATCAACAAAAGCAAGTGATAGGTCATCACTTACAGGTGAAATTGATAGAATTATAATGAATTATTTTGAAAAATATGGTGCCATGGTTAGAAAATACGAAAATGATAGATACATGGTTATAATTCATTATGATGATTATGTAAAAATTTATGAAAGTAAATTTAAAATTTTGGATTTAGTAAGAGAAGTTAAAAAAGGAAATTCTATAGAACCAACTTTGTCAGTTGGTGTAGGACTTTCTGGATCAAAACCAATAGATATTTATGAAGAATCTAGAGTTTCAATTGATATAGCCTTATCTCGTGGAGGAGACCAGGTTGTAATAAAAGAAGGAGATAATTACGAATATTATGGAGGAAAATCAAAAGCTACAGAAAAAATTTCCAAAGTAAGAAGTCGTGTAATTTCTCAAGCCTTAAAAAGAATGGTAGAAAATTCTTCAAAAGTTTTTGTAATGGGACATAATAATCCAGATATGGATTCATTTGGTTCGGCTCTTGGAATTTACGAGGGAATAAAAAGTATTGGAAAAGATTGTTATTTCGTTTTAAATGGCGTAAATAAACCTATCGAAAATATTTACAATAAAACTATAGAAGATCTAGAAGGATTTAGAGAAAATATTGTAACGGAAATTAGAGCTTTAGAATTAATGGACCAAGGATCTTTGGTAATTGTTACAGATAATCACAGAAAAAATTCTACGGAAGCTCCATCAATTTTAGACAAAACTGATCAAATTGTAATAATTGACCATCATAGAAGAGGAAATGATTATATTAGAAATGCAACAATTTCTTATATAGAACCTTATGCATCAAGTGCAAGCGAACTTGTAACAGAAATTTTAAATTATTTTGATGAATCTTTTAAAGCAAGAGTACCAGTTGCAGAAGCTCTACTTGCAGGACTTACTGTTGATACGAAAAATTTTGTTTATCAAACCGGAGTTAGAACATTTGAAGCTGCATCAATTTTAAAAAGATGGGGAGCAGATTCCATTATTATAAAAAGAATGTTTAAAGATGATTTTCAAATAGTAAAATATAAATCAGAAGTAATAGCAGATTCAACTGTTGTTAATGATTTTATAGCTATAGGTCATTTTAATAGAGAAATGGATGGATCGACATTAATTGCAAGTCAAGCAGCAGATGATTTATTAAATATAAAAGGTGTTAGAGCAAGTTTTGTTTTAACAAAATCAAACGACAGAATTCACATATCAGGAAGAAGCTTGGGAGATATCTCAGTACAATTAATTCTTGAAAGAATTGGTGGAGGAGGACATCTTACATCGGCTGCTACCCAACTTGATATGAGTATTGATGAAGCAGAAGTAATGCTTAAAAAAGCAATAAAAGAATACCTTGAGGAGGAAGTTGAAGATTATGAAGATAATACTAACTGATGATGTTAAAAAAATTGGAAAAAAAGGCGAAGTTGTAAATGTAAAACAAGGATATTTTAGAAACTTTATTTTACCAAATAATCTTGGAGTAGAAGCAAATAAAGAAAATTTAGCTAAACTTGATGAACATTTAAAACAAGTTAAAGAAGAAGAAGATAAAAATATAAAAGAAGCTAAAGAAAATAAAGAAAAAATTGAAAAAACTGATATAACAATAAAAGTTAAAGCAGGAGAAAATGGTAAATTATTTGGCTCAATTACAAATATGGATATCAAAAAAGCTCTTGATAAAAAGAATATTGAAGTTGATAAGAAAAAAATCGAAAAAGCGGATATTGATTCTCTAGGAAAATATGAAGTAACAATAAAACTTTACCAACAAATTTCTGCAAAATTAAAAGTGAATGTTGAGGCAGAATAATGGAAGAAACTCTTAGGCAAATGCCTAGTGATATTTCTTCAGAAATGGCCATAATTGGTTGTATACTTAAAAAAAGTGAAAGCATAGACCAGGCTATACAATTAGTAAAGCCATATGAGTTTTATGATTCAAGATGTCAAAGAATTTATAAGACTTTAGTAAATATGTATCAAAAAGATATAAAAATAGATGAAGTAAGTCTTATATCAAAATTAAAATCAGAAAATATCTTGAAAGAAGTTGGAGGAGAGGAGTTTATTGTAGAAATAACACTCTCCTCGTTTTATACTCCAAATATGGACCAGTACTGTGAAAATGTCAAAGAAAAAGCTTTATTAAGAGCCTTAATCACAGCGTGTGATGATATAGTAGGAAAATCTTACGAGCAAAAAAAGGATGCCAAAGAAGTTATAGAAATGGCTGAATCAAGAATTTTTGAAATAAGTCAAAAAAATCTTGATAATGGTCTTGTAAGAGTTTCCGAAACAATGGATGAAACTATAAAACAATTAGAACTTTTAAGTTTAAATGATGGAAAAATTACTGGAGTTACTACAGGAATTTCAAGTGTTGATGATAAATTATCAGGACTCCAATCATCTCAATTAATTTTACTTGCAGCAAGACCTGCTATGGGAAAAACTGCTCTTGGTCTTACTATGGCATGGAATGCAGCAAATGCTGGCAAATCTGTTGCATTTTTTTCCCTAGAAATGTCAACTTATCAATTGAATCAAAGATTAATTTCTATGGTTTCAATGATTGATCTTGAAAAAATAATTACAGGAAATTTGGAAGCTGATGAGTGGATTGAAATTATAAATGCAATCACAAAAATTAAAGAAAAAGAAATTTATGTAGATGAAACTGCAGGAATAACTTTGTCAGAGCTTAGAAGTAAGTGTAAAAGATTAAAGGCAGAAGAAGGATTAGATTTAATTGTTATTGATTATTTGCAACTTATGACTGGAGAGGGAAGATTTGATAATAGGCAACAAGAAATTGCTCAAATTTCTAGGGGATTAAAATCTTTATCAAAAGAAATAAATTGCCCAGTTTTATCTCTTGCCCAATTATCTCGTGAGGCTGACAAAAGATCAGATCACAAACCCATTTTATCAGACCTTCGTGAATCTGGAGCAATCGAGCAAGATGCTGATGTAGTTATGCTTTTATATAGAGAAGATTATTATGATGAAGATGATAATCCAAATGTAGCTAAGGTAATTTTGGCAAAACATAGAAATGGTCCGACAGGTCTTATGGAATTATTTTTCCATAAACAATGCACCACTTTTAGAGATTTAAGCCACGAAGAAGAATAAAATGAAAATTATTGGAAAAGATGATCAAATATATTTAAAAAAAATAGACTTAGACGATGCATATGACTTAAGAAAATGGGATATGCATGAAGATGAAAGGCTCAAAGGCTATAATTATGGAAATTTTTCCCAAATTGATTGCGAAGTTTGGTTTATGAATGTAAATATCTATAGGAAAAGATACTTTGCAGTTAAAAAAATTGAAGATGATTCTTTTATTGCCTTTATTGGTCTAAAAAATTATAATCCTATTTTAAGAAAGAGTGAATTGGGCATAGTTTTTGATCCCAAATATACTTCAAAAGGATATGGATATAAGGCCATGAAAATTTTACTAGATTATTATTTTAATGATTTGAAATTTTATGAGCTATATCTTGATGTAAATGATTTTAATAAGAGAGCTTTCAATCTTTATGAAAAATTAGGATTTAAAAAAACAGGAAAAACTATAGAAGTTTTTGAAAATCAAGAAATATGTCCAGATGGTGAAAATTTTATACTTAGAAATGGCAAAGTTTATAGCGTAATAACAAAGATGAGAATAAGAAAAGATGGAAGGTAATAATTTGAAATTTAAAATTCAAAATTTAAGTCTTGATATGGGAGAAACATCATTTGAAAATATGTTTTTAAATACATATGTACCCATGGCAGACGGTGATAGCCTAAAAGTTTTTTTGCTTATATATAAGGACTTAAAATCTTTAGGACAAGTTGATTTAGAAAAAATAAAAAAACAACTTGCCTTTGATGATCAAAAAATGGAAAAAATAATTTCATATTGGACTAATATGGGAGTATTTAGAAAAAAAGATATTGGAAATGGTGAAGTTTATTTAGAAATAATTTCCCTAAGACAGGCTTATTTTGGAAATTCTAGTGATAATAAGTCTGAATCTATGCTAGATATTTCTAAAAGAAAGTCTGTAATGTTTGACCAAGTTGAAAGAATTATTCAAAGGCAACTAACTCCTCAAGATATTAGAAGGATTCATGAAACTTTGGATGAATATAAGCAAGATCCAGAACTTGTTACAGAAGCATTTAGGCAGGCTAAAGAAGTAAATAATGTCGATGTAAAATATGTAATGGGATTTTTAAAAACTTGGAGAGACCAAAGTGTTTTTTCTTTAAATGATTTAAAAATTAAAGAAGAAAGAGCAAAATTATCGAGAGAAAAATCTCCCAGAAAATATAAAGGTGCAAAAAAAGTTTATAGGTCAAAAAATAAAGATTTTGATGCAAAAGCTTTCGCCCAAAAAGCAAGAGAGGAAAGATTTAGAAGAATTCTTGAAGGAGAGGATAAATAATGAGTCCCAATGACAATATTTCAAGAATAATTGAAAAAAGAAGAATAAAAAATAAAGAAGATCAGGAAAAAAGGAAAAAAGAAATCTATGAAAAATTTCCAAGGATGAGGGTGATTGATAAAACAATAGCATCTTTGGGAAGAAGGGCTGCAATTGATGCCCAAAGTGGTAAAAATGTAGATGATTATAAAAATAAGTTAAAAGAGCTTGATAGGGAAAAAGAAGAAATTTTAGTTAAAAATTCCTACCCAAAAGATTTTCTTAAAATCCATTATCACTGCGATATTTGTAAGGATACTGGTTTTGTAAATACAGAAACTTGTAGGTGTAGGAAAAAATTAATTATTGAAAGAAAATATTCTCAATCAAATATAAGTAGTCTTTTAAAAAGAGAAAACTTTAGGACCTTTAATACAAATTTGTATTCAAAAAATCTTTATAAAGACTATCCTATAAGCCCTTATGAAAATATTATTAGGGTTGGAAAAGATGCCAAAAATTATGTAAATAATTTTGGGAAAGTTTATAAAAATCTATATATTTTCGGAGAAGTTGGCAGAGGAAAAACTTTTTTGATAAATTCTATAGCAAAAGAAATTTTGGATAGAAATTATTCAGTTATTTACCTTACTGCAACAAAATTATTTTCTTTTATGAATGATTATTTGTATGCTTTTTCTGAAAAAAAACAAGAATTGCAAGAATCCTATGATTTAATTTTTGACTCAGATCTATTAATAATTGATGATTTGGGAAGCGAAAATGATAGAAATTCTAATGAAGCAAATCTTTTTGAAATTGTAAATGACAGGATAATTAATAAAAAACCCATAATTTTTTCATCAAATTATTCTGAAGATGAAATAATGGAAGTCTATGGTCCAAGAATTTATTCAAGAATTATTGGATCTAGTCAGGTAATGGAAATTTTTGGAGATGATTTAAGACTTTTATTTTAGGAGTTAATTATGCTTTTAGTAGATCGTGAAACCATGCAAAAAATTGATAATTTTGCAATTGAAGAACTTAAAATCCCATCCCTTTGTTTGGTTGAAAGGGCAGCACTTTCTGTAATGAATAATATTAATCTTGATTTAAGACATAGTTTTGCAATTATTGTTTCTTGTGGAAATAATGGGGCTGATGGACTTGCTCTTGCAAGAAATCTGCTTGCTTATGGAAAAAATTGTTATATTTATATTATTGGTAATAAAAATAAGGCGAGCAGGGATTTTATAATAAATTATAATGCCTGTAAAAATCTAACAGAAAAAATTTATCAAATAGAGACAATTGAGGATATGGATTTTTTGAGAGAAAATCTTGATAAGGTTAATACCATAATTGATGGAATTTTTGGTACTGGCTTAAATAGGCCTGTTTCAGGAATTTATGCAAATATTATTGATTTGATAAATGAAAAAAATATCTATACAATTTCGATAGATCTTCCATCTGGTTTTGATGCAAATGGACAAAATAATTATGGAACTTATATAGATAGTGATTTAATTGTTTGTATGCAAATTTTTAAAAAAGGTCTTTTTGAAGATAATTATTTTAGGGATAAAACTGTCCTTTGTGATATTGGACTTCCTAAAATTGCAATTGAAAAATTTATAGAAATTTGAAAAAAAATAAAATGAAAGTATATTATAAATAATTGAATAGGGCTATGATAAGAAGTAGTAATTAAAAATAACCTTTAGAGAGAAGATGGCTGGTGAAAATCTTTGGTGAAAGTTAATGAATCCGTCTTTGAGCTTATAAATTTAAAGTGAATGAATTTATTTCATTAAATTGGGTGGTACCGCGATAATCTCGTCCCTTTTGGGATGGGATTTTTTTATTTTTAAATTTAGGAGGAAATATGTTAGATATAAAATTTGTAAGAGAGAATCCAGAACTTGTTAAAGAAAATATTAAGAAAAAATTTCAAGATGAAAAATTAGTTTTGGTTGATGAAGTAATTGAACTTGACCAAAAATTAAGGGATGTAAAAACTGAAGGTGATAATTTAAGGGCAAAGAGAAATAAAACATCAAAACAAATAGGTGCTCTTATGGGTCAAGGAAAAAAAGATGAAGCTGAAGAAGTTAAAAAAGAAGTTGGCGATATAAATGATAGACTTGTTCAAATTGAAGAAGATACTAGAAAATTCCAAGATCAATTAAAAGAAAAAATGCAAGTTATTCCACAAATAATTGATGATTCAGTTCCAATAGGAAAAGATGACAGTGAAAATGTGGAAATAGAAAGATTTGGTGAAAATATTACTCCAGATTATGAAGTACCTTACCATGTTGATATTATGGAAAGTTTCAATGGAATTGATTTAGATTCTGCAAGAGATACATCAGGTGCTGGTTTTTATTATTTAAAAGGAGATATAGCAAGACTTCATTCAGCAATTTTATCTTATGCAAGAGATTTTATGATTGACAAGGGATATGAATACCACATTCCTCCATTTATGATTAGATCTGACGTTGTTACAGGTGTAATGAGCTTTGCTGAAATGGAAGATATGATGTATAAAATCGAAGGCGAAGACTTATATTTAATAGGAACTAGTGAGCACTCAATGATTGGTAAATTTATAAATTCAATCAATGAAGAAAGCGATATGCCATTAAAAATGACTTCTTATTCACCATGTTTTAGAAAAGAAGTTGGAGCTCACGGAATAGAAGAACGTGGAGTTTATAGAATCCACCAATTTGAAAAACAAGAGATGGTTATAATTTGTAAACCAGAGGATTCAAAGAAATTATATGACGAATTATGGCAAAATACTGTAGAATTTTTCAGATCTTTAGAAATTCCTGTAAGAACACTAGAATGTTGTTCTGGAGATTTGGCAGATTTAAAAGTAAAATCTTGTGACGTTGAAGCATGGAGTCCAAGACAAGGAAAATATTTTGAAGTAGGTTCTTGTTCAAATCTTGGAGATGCTCAAGCAAGAAGACTTAAAATTAGATTAAGGGGAGAAAAAGGAAATTATTTTGCCCATACTTTAAATAATACAGTAGTAGCTCCTCCAAGAATGTTAATTGCATTTTTAGAAAACTTACTACAAGAAGATGGATCAGTAAAAATTCCAAAACCATTACAAATGTATATGGGTGGAATGGAAAAATTACTTCCAAAAAATAAATAGAATTTACAGATACTCATTAATAAATACTCAAAAAATCCTAGCTAAATAGCTAGGATTTTTTAATATATTTTTTTATCTGTAATTACTAAATCTAATTTTTGATCAAAATCATCGAAATCTAATTTATAAGATTTATTT
>URRX01000060.1 GCA_900550345.1 uncultured Anaerococcus sp.
TTATAGTCATCGGAAATGTAATATATCCACTATTAACTACTAAAAGTACCATTAATAAAATGTAATAGTTTATATAAGTAAACAAATCCTTTTTTAATAGTAATAAAATAGATAGAACTATATAACTTGCAGATAGAATTTCTAAAATTGTTAATACATTAAACTTAATACTAATTAAATACACTTCACCTGTTATAAAATAATTAATTCCTTGAAAAAAAATTTGTCCCAAAATATAAAATATTAATTCAGTCCCCAAAATAATATAAAATATCTTTCTAATATTCTTTTTCTCGTTAATTGAATATATTACCATATAGTCTTTCTGTATACATATAAACTTTTCATTTATTACATTTAATACAAAAATAGGCACCAAGAATATTAAAAATACTTGATGAGTCAAAAGACGAAATAAGGAGTTACTCTAGCACTTTTATTGTTTTTTATTACTTCCATTGCATATTCTTCTCCATCTAGTTCATCTAATTCTTTAGTTGCTACTGCCATTTTCTCAGTTTAATATAGATCCTTGCCTAGCTTATCAAAATCGCTGAAGTTATTTATAAGGCTATAGCAATGCAAGTTGAAACTTAGGCTTACTAAATCTGCCATTGTATTAGGTTCTTCTGTAAAGGTCGCAGCACAAAACTTTTCTATTTCCCTTGGACTGAACCCATCAAATCTTTTCATTAAATAGTTTAGTTCATCTATATTTACATTTTTATCAGCCAGTATATTTGAAAATCTTTCATCCCTACTGCCTTCTATATAACAGTTTGACCTTGTACTCATTTCTATTCCTAATTCATTGCATACCTCTTGTAGTTTATCTTCCTCCATTGGAATCCATATGGTTTTTCTTTTATCATCATCCCTTGATTTTTTAATAGTTATATTCAATCTTTTTCCTCCATTCTATTTATTAATTAAAAATAACTCTGTCCCGTATCTATTGATTAAGGCAGAGTTAATTATTGATTTAAATATATAGTCATCTATTAATTCCCTATCTGCTAGCTCATTGATTCTTATACACTCCTTTCCAGTTGATAGGGTCTTTGCAGTTTGGTATAAGGCATAGCCATTGGTATCTATATCCCGAAGACATATTTGTTTTAAGCCAAACTTAACATTTAAAATATGATTTTCAGAAACCTTCCATAGATTTTCATCGGCAGTAAGTAAAAATAGGATAGCAATAAATCTTGGGGATATATCATGAATATCTAGATCTTGGTTTCGAAGAAAATTATAGAATCTTTCTTTGTGGTTATGATTTAAAAAGATTTCCCCCTTGAAATTATTTGCTAGACTTTCTAATCTTTCCTTTAAATAATAATTATTTATCTTTCCAAAGCACTCTCTGACTAGATCCTTATATCTACATCTATCCACATTGATTTTGAAGTTTGAACCAATGTGTCCACACTCCTTACAATCATCATCAACATTAATCACACCAATCTTGCAATCTCCATCACCCCCTTGGCAATTAAAATAATTATTGATGATTATTCCATTTCCTCTTGGCTGGAAATTTGGAACCATAACCATCAATTGCTCTATTCCTTCCAAGGATGTACCATACATAAATAATTTTGACATTGTTCCCAATCCTTTCTTTCTATTTTTAAGCATAAAAAAATGACGAAGTTTATTGGTCTTTAGTTGACCTAAACTTCGCCACCATATTCTCGATATTTAATCTTGATTTATATACAAATAGATGTATTAGAATATCAGATATTCTAATACATCTATTTGCTACATTTCAAATTCCTTTAAATATTATTTCTTCATTAATTAGTTGCACATATACCTACTATATCAATAAATTTTGAGTTATCATTGACTATATTAGTTGCTATTATCAGAATAGTCGTCGATAACTATATTTTCGTGCAAATATGCAAATAAGTAAAATGATAGTTATGTTATATCATAATAATTGAAAATAATAGAATGCATTTTTCAATGTAATAAGATTAAGCGTTCTCTTAAAGTTAGAGAACGCTTAATTATTTTTAATTTATTGAAATAATTTGTAACTATTGAAAACAGACAAAAATTGTTCATTGGATAATTTATCAAGATCAGTAACATTCGCATGCTTCAGCACCTGTCTTAATTGATTTTTAGTAAAAAGAACATGATATTCCCTGTTTACCCATTTATAAACGAAAAATCTATACTTTTTGTAGTCCTTCTTTAAAATAAATGGTTTATGCCTTTCAAGTACAATCAATACAGAATCTACATTAGGCTTAGGGTGAAAATATGCTCGTGGCACTTTTTTAAGAATTTTTATATCCATTTCCACCATTAACAGCAAACCTAAAGCTCGTTGGGTATTTTGCAACCTTTTAGCAAATCCCCTCTCTACAATAAGGTAGCTATATTTCGCTTGACTATCAAAAGCAATCTTTTTTACAATATCAGTACTAATATTGTAGGGAATATTACCAAATATTTTATAGTCTGTATTTTTAGGAAAGCTAAACTTCAAAATATCCTCATGAATAACTTTTATATTCTGAAAAGGTTCAACTGCTTTTTTCGTGGCATGACATAAACCTTCATCAATCTCTATAGCATTCACCCGTTGACTCATTTCCACAAGTTCCTTGGTAAAATGTCCTTTTCCTGACCCAATTTCTATTATTTTATCTTGTTTATTGATATTCGTATATTTTAATATTTCCTTTACATGCTTTTTAGATGTAATGAAATTTTGCGTATTTTTCGGGTTTTTCTGTTTCATTATAACCTTCTCCTTGCCGGTTATAATGAACTAATCTTAAGAGCTCATTATAACCAATTATTTTTGGTTTAGTTGATAATGAAATCTCTCAATAACAAATATAGAAAACATACCCATACCTTTACCTCCTTTAATTTTTTTCATTATAAATGAGATAAAGTAATATCTACTACTGCAATACATGTACACATATTTAACTCCTCCTTATGCAACTGATTATATCACTTTTAATTTCTCTATTCAATAAAGTTCTGTGCTAATCTACCTCACCCTATGGATTTTTAATCCCGAAACATCAAATGTCATCTGTCAAATGCCCTATTTAAAAGGGTCAAAAAACGGTATTTTTTAGCCTGTTTTTGACCCGATTTTCGTACTCAAACCACTACATGTTGTGGTTGACTCCTATTATTCCTTGTCCAAACCACAATACGTCATCAGAATTGCTGCTTCAACGTGTGTCGAGTTGCCTTGATAGCTATCAAAACTGCATTCTCAACCCCTAAGGTTATGGGGAACATATCCACGCTCGTAGATGGAAACATATCAAAGATTGGCTCTCGTTTGTAGGAACATATCGACTGTAATTATTTCATTTTCAAGCCTTTATCGATAGCTTCCTGAATAATCTTATGACAACAAACTCCCAACGGATTGTTTTCTTTACAATTACAATTTTTCATTGCCCCAGTGATGGCATTTACTTCCTTTACGGATTTCGCGCCATGCTTTACAACTGCTTCAATTACCTGATTTTCTGTGACTTCGCTACAATAACAAGCATACTTAGGATCTGCATCTTTCTTAAACCAGATAGGAACTCTAACTTGGTCTTTCAAGAATTTTATTTCATTATCTAAGTTATAGTAAACAACGTCGCAGTCCTCGTTCATGCAAATCTTATATTGATCTCCGTTAACAGCATTACGATAATCATCTACCACTAGATGTTCAACAGTTACTTTACTAACGGAAATCCCTTCATTATTACATACAGGACAATTGTCTTTAATTTGATCCGGCTTTTCTGTTTTGCATCCACAACAACATTCATTATTAATCTTCATATTCTTAGCCTCCATATTTTCATTATAATTTCTTTTTTAAACTAGGTAAAACCAATTTCATATACTTGTCATTTATTAATAGCGTCAAACATTTTAGCTGGTGTTAATTTACTTAGCTCCCTGTTGTCAGCCAACGCACGTGTAGCTTTTTTGTGTATAAACACATCAGCGTCATGTTACCCATTGCTCGGCATTCTTCTAATGAACCCAAAGACATGGAATGGCAACCCTTTTTTAGACAATTTATAACCGAACATTATCAAGCTTGAAAGTTTCTTTAGATTATAAAATATATTCTCAGACAATCAAGGGTAAAGGCTTCGCCCAAATTTCGTTGAAATTTGCCCTTGACAGTCTGTTCATATATTTTATTTAATTTATGAAACTTCCAGAGCTTTTTATTCTGCTTTTCTATATTCTACTGGTGTTTTATATCCTAAAGATCCATGAATTCTTAGGTTATTATACCAATATACGTATTCTGCTAATTTTAGATTAAGTTCTTGGAAATTAGTAAAGTTCTCCTGATATATGAATTCTGTCTTCATTACTTTATTGACTGCTTCGCTTACTGCGTTATCATATGGGCTTCCTTTTTTACTTAGCGATCTTTTTATCCCAAATACCTTTAATATTTCTTCTATTTTTATATTTTTAAATTCTCTTCCTCTGTCTGTGTGAAATATTTTTATACGATTTAGTAGCTGCCTTATTGAGTAAAATGCTTCTGCTACTAGATTTGCATCTTTGTTTTTACCTGATGAGTATCCTATTATTTCACGGCTGTTTAAGTCTATTATTAAACATATATAATTCCATGTTTTTCCTACTCTTACATATGTTAGGTCGCTTACTATTGCTTCTAAATAGTCTCTATTGTCAAATTATCTATTTAAAGGGTTAGGGATGTCTTATTCGTTGCATTTGGATCTTATTACTTTATATTGTGCTACTGTATAGTTTGAGACTAGGCCATTTTTCTTCATTATTCGGCCTATTTTTCTTCTCGATATTTTATATCCAATTTTCCCTAGTTCTTTTTTTATTTTGCGTGTTCCATAGTTGTTTCTACTTCTTCTGAATATTTCTTTTATTTCTTCTATTAGTTTTTCATCTTCATCTAATTTCACATCTTTTTCTTTGTTCAAATGATAATAGACTAAACTTCTTGTGACCCCAAGTAGTCTACACATTGCACTAATGCTATATTTATCTCGGTTCGAGATAATGAGGTCTATTTTTTGCCTAACAGTAGTGCAGCTTGCTTTAAAATATCATTCTCCATTTCAACCTGTTTCAATTTTTTACGAAGTCTGATTATCTCTTTTTGTTTCGCATCCACATTATCAAAATGGTTACTCTAAGCAGCACACCAACTATTTATTTTTTGAGTTTTAAACTTTGGTAGATGTCTTGAACTCTTTATATTTACATAACTATTTGCCTCTATCACTATAATAACACGAAACCCTGCACAATGATCTAAAATTTTCAATTCTAACAAGTCTTTTTCAGTATTTTTAACTTCATAAAAACCTCTTTGGCAATAATGCCTAATTCTTCTTTAGTTGTTAAAATTTTTTATTTTACCATCATCGTTCCCCTGATTTTCAATTAATCTTCTTAGGTTATATAAGAAGTACATATCTTTTTAATCTTAAAGTTTTTAAGTCTTAATTTTAAAATTTTCAATCTTAGATATTATTTAAATCATTCCAAAATGCTCTAAAGCATCTTCGATTGCTTTTTCTTTTTCTTCTGGGCAATTTGGCACTCTTTGATTTTCTTTCTTACTAAAATTATAATTTTCTCTCTCTATTAGACCATGTTTCCTTTTTATTTGTGCAATATATAGGCTTGAAACTTTTAGTCCGTATTTATCTAACACATACTTTTTAATTTCTCCATAAGTTGCGTCTTTTGAAAAGTCAATTTCAGATAATTCATCTTCCCCTATTTCTATATCTAAATGATGTTCTGTATTTAGTTTGGACAACAGAGCTACCGTCTCCACATGTGTTGTCTTTTGCTTGGGAACATAATTTATTATCCTCGTCATTCTTGTAGGAGCACAATTTATTAATATCATTGTCTTTGGCGTTTTTTCTTTTATCTTTGAAATTATTAGAATCTTGACTATCTTTAACTCCTGTTTTGAAATAGAATGTCAGGTCATATGGGTGGACTGTTCCGTCTTTGTCAATTCTTCCAACCACTACTTTATCAACTATGCTTTCAAATACTGTTCTATTAAATTCCTCTATAATTTCTTTGTTTTCTAAGACCTTTTTAAATTGCTTTAGTCTTTCTTTAATAGTATTTTCATCTTTGATAGTTAGCTCTAGTATTTTCTTTTCATCAAGTAATTCTTCTTTTTGTTTTGTAAGTTTTTTATACTTTTTAGCATACACTTCTTCGTCTATACTATCTTCTAAATGAAGATCAACTAACTTTCTTTCTTGAATAATGATTCTGTTTAATTGGTTTTCTAACTTTTTCAAATCTTTGACTAAAGTATTATCATTTATTTCTTCTTCTACAATTTTTAAAAAGTCATCTATTACTGTTGAATCTGCATGGCATAATTGCCTATAGCTTTCAACAAATGCTTTTTCTATTGCTGCTTCTTGTATTCCCTTTGAATGAGGACAATATTTTTTACCTTTTTTTGTTGATTTTACACATTGCCAGTTAATTTTTTTGTAAATTGAACTTGTGTGCCAAGTTCTTCTTGACAGTATTTCACCACAAAATCCACATTCAAGCATACTTGAAAAAGCATATTGCCTTGATAGTTTTTCTCTTTTTCTATCCTTGTTAGCAATAGTGTTTCTGTTTTGTGCTCTTCTGAGTCTAATCTCTTGTGCCTTTTCAAAATCTTCTTTTGATATAATTGGCTCGTGATGATTTTCAATGTGGTATTTATCAGATTCACCAAAGTTTGCTAGTCTTCTTTTTGTTATTGGATCAACTGTAAAAGTCTTTCCCATTAGTATATCGCCAATATACTTTTCATTCTTAATTATTCCTAACACTGTAGTATCAGACCATTTTGTTTTACCTCTAGGAGTGAGATATCCTTGCTCTTCTAGTTCCCTGCCAATGACTGAGCCACCATTGCCCTCTAAATATCTTTTAAAGATATATCTGACAATTTTAGCTTCTTCTTCATTTATAGAGATGCTTTTTGTTATAGTGTCATAGTCGTATCCAAGGCAACCTTGAAAACCAATAAGCTCCCCTTTTTCCATTTTCATTTTTAGTCCTTTTTTTACATGGGCTGAGGTATTTTCTACTTCTTGTTGAGCTACTGAACTTAATATTGTTAATAATAGCTCTCCATCCATTGTCAAAGTATCTATATTTTCTTCTTCAAAAACTACACCAACATTATTTTCCTTTAAAAGCCTTACATATTTCAAAGTATCTAATGTGTTTCTAGCAAATCTTGATATAGATTTAGTAATTATCATGTCTATATCTCCATTTTGGCAATCACTTATTAGTCTCATGAAATCTGCTCTTTTAGTAGCAGTTGTTCCTGTTGTTGCTTCATCTGCATATATACCAGCCAAAGTCCAGTTTTTATTATTTTTTATTAGATTTGTATAATAATCAACTTGCGATTTATATGATTCAAGTTGGTCTTTACTATCAGTGCTAACTCGACAATATGCTGCAACTCGTTTTAAATCTAAATGTAGTGTATTTCTATTTCTTGCTCCAGTATTTGAAGCTCTTATTACTTTTACTTTAGTATTCATTTTACCTCCTTCCCATTTTGTATCTTTCTACAGTGTTATTATATCACAAGATTAACTATTTTCTATCCATCTTCTTATAATCATTTTCTAACCTATTCTTAATTTTTGTATATTCCTTCTCATTAATTAATCTAAGATCATAAAGTCTACATAACATAGCAAGTCTTATACTATAAATCTTTATTGCTTGCATTTTAACCTCCTATATAAGATGATTTTTTTATCTTGGTTAGTGGATTAAATTTGAAATATGCTAATTCCACATAAGCAACTTCAAGAATATTGGCACTTCAAAGTATTTTTGTTTTTATAAAAAGATGACAAAATACCCCTCACCTTATATAGTGAAATTTGACCTCTTTGGTAACCTGAATTTTTATTTTTTATAGTATTTTTGAGTTTCAATGATTAATTTAAGCATAAAAAAATGAGGACTTATGCTACTAGGCATAAATCCTCTAAATTGAAAAAATATTATAAAAT
>URRX01000061.1 GCA_900550345.1 uncultured Anaerococcus sp.
TATTTGCGCCTTATAGGCGCTGTGCAAACTACCAGCTAAGCTGGTAGTTTTGATTTTATAATTTTATATCTTTTCCTTCAAGAATTAAATTCATATTTCTTGCTGAGCACATTGCCCCACACATGGTGCAAGTTTCCTCTTCTTCTGGATTTGAAGATGCTCTGTACTCTCTACATTTTTCAGGATCAATTGCAAGTTCAAACATTCCTTCCCAATCAAGTTTTTGTCTTCTCTTACTCATTTCAAGATCCCACTTTCTTGCATCTTTTAATTTTGCAATATCTCCCGCATGAGCTGCAATTTTTGCTGCAACAATTCCTTCTTTTACATCATTCACATCTGGAAGTTTTAAATGTTCTGCTGGAGTTACATAACAAAGAAAATCTGCTCCATGACTTGCTGCGATTGCTCCTCCTATTGCACTTGTAATATGGTCATATCCTGGAGCAATATCACAAACCAAAGGTCCCAAAACATAAAATGGCGCATTGTGGCACAATTTTTTTTCAAGTTTCATATTCATTTCAATATCATTTATTGGAACATGACCTGGTCCTTCAATTATTACTTGAACATCTTTTTCCCACGCTCTTTTTGTAAGCTCTCCAAGAGTAATTAATTCTGCAATTTGAGCAGGATCAGTTGCATCGTGAATTCCACCTGGTCTTAAAGAATCTCCAAGTGATAAAGTAACATCATATTCTCTTAAAATATCTAAAAGTTTATCATAATATTCATAGAATGGATTTTCCCTATCATTCATTTTCATCCAACCAAATAAAAGTGATCCACCTCTTGATACAATTTCATTTACCCTTCTATTTCTCATAAAAATTTCTGCATTTGCCCTATTAATTCCGCAATGAATTGTGACAAAATCAACTCCATTTTCAGCATGATTTCTAACAACATCCAAAAATTCATGAGCTTTTATAAAACTTAATCCCTTATCCAAAAATCCAACAGCATCATACATAGGAACAGTTCCAATCATTGCAGTAGATTTTTCAATCAATCTTTTTCTAAATTCTTGAGTTTTACCATAGTTTGATAAATCCATAATTGATTCAGCACCCATTTTAAGTGCCATATCAACTTTTTGCATTTCAAGATCAAGATCGTTTAAGTCTTTTGAAATTCCCAAATTTACATTAATTTTTGTTTTTAATCCTGTACCAATTCCTTCTGGGGAAATAGAATTGTGATTTTTGTTTCTAGGAATTACAATTTCACCTTTGGCAATTTTTTCTAAAAGAAATTCTTCACTAACGTTTTCTTTTTTCGCAACAATTTTCATCTCTTCTGTTACAAAACCATGTTTTGCAGCTTCCATTTGTGTCTTATATTTCATAAATTAAAAAAACCTCCTAAAATTACTTATAGGAGAATAAATATGCTTCATCCCTTGCAGGCATTATCCTGTCCGGTTTGATGGTCGAAGTCGAACTTCCTCTCAGCACATAGCTCCCATAGATCATTAATTTACAATTATCATTATAGTAGAAAAAAGAAATTAAGTAAAATAAAGCTTAAATTTTCACAAAAAAATAGAGTCATAAAAATATGACCCTATCTATTTAAATAATTTTCTAAATTTTTAATAGCTTTTTTAATATTTTCAGCTTTAAATCCCTTATTTTCATTTCCAATAAGAATTTTTATATCATTTTCATCCATTTTGCAAACATGAGATAAGTCTTTTAAACTTAAATTAGAATTTTTAGCTAAACTTTTGAACTTATCTATACTTTTATAAAAAGATTTTTCATAAATTGCCTTAGAAATATTAGATAAAAATAACCCAAAAAGTCCCGCATAAATATTTGTAGTTTTATATAGAAAAAAACAAATAATTATATCACAAACTCCGTAAAGAAAATACTTATAATATAATTTATTCACCCAAAACCTCTTGAGCAAGTTTATAATTTTCTTCAAGATATTTACATGATTTATCAAACATTTCTTGTTCTTTTCCTGAAATTTCCATCTCAAGTATTTTCTCACATCCATTTGCTCCAATTACTGTAGGAACGCCTGTATATAAGCCATTATTATTATATTCACCATCAAGATAAGCTGATGCCATTATTATTCTTTTTTCATCTAATAAGATTGCTCTTGTAAAATCAAGCAGACAATTTGCAATTCCAAAATGAGTTGCACCCTTGCCTTTAATAATTTTAAATGCCTTATCCCTTATTTTTTCAAGAACATCGTCTTTGAATTTCTCTTCATCACCAACATTATTTAAAAATTTATCTATTGAAATTCCTTTTATCCTTGCATTTGACCAAAGGGCAACAGAAGAATTTCCATGTTCTCCTAAAACATATGCCTCAACATCTTTTGGATTACAAGAAACTTCTTGAGCTAAATATTGGATAAATCTTGCTGTATCCAAATTTGTTCCACTACCAACTATTTTATTATGATCTAGTCCTGATACTTCTTGAACAACTCTTGAAATTACATCAACAGGATTTGTAGCAAGTAAAATTATTCCATCATAGCCATTTTCCATAACTTTTGGAATTGTATCCAAAACCATTCTTGTTGCAATTTTTATATCATCAAGTCTATTTGTAAGATTTTTTTGGCTATTTCCATAACATAAAACAATTAAATCTGCATCTTTACAATCTTCATAAGATCCTTCTTTAACCAAGGTAGGACATTCAGTTTTACAACTTGCATCCATTAAATCATTTACATCAGCTATTGATTTATCCTCATCAATATCAATTATTGAAAGTTTTGTTGCAAGTCCTGAATTAACCAAAGCATAAGCATATGATGACCCAACAAAACCACTACCAATTAAAACAACATTTCTTCCTAACTTATTCATAAAATCCTCCAATATATTTATTTGCATACTTATTATACTTTTATTGATAAAAATTTAAATTTTTAAACAAAAAAACTGTTACAAATATTTTGTAACAGCTTTCCTTTTACATTTTAAAATTATTATAATCTCCTTGGTCAGTATAAAGACTATTATTTTCTCTATCCCAAACAGGTTTTTTCCCTGCTTGTTTTTGATTTTCGTAATCATCTAAAACAACTTTTACAGACTTAAATAAAAACATAAGAGTGATTACATTAATAAATACCAAAATACCAACAAAAACATCTATCAATCCCCATACAATATCAAGAGACATTTTTGTAGAAACAATAAACATTATTGCTGCAAAAATTCTATAAATCCAAAGTGGGATTTTGTACTTTTCTTTAAAAATATGAATTATATTTGCTTCACCATAAAATAAATCTGCAATTAAAGTTGTAAATCCAAAAAATGCCATAGATAAAGCAACTACCCATCTTCCTATATAACCAATTTGTGCAGAAAAAGCATCTTGAACAAGATTTATTCCATCAGAACCGTTTCCTAAAACTCCAGTTAATAAAATAGCAAAGGCAGTTAATGAACAAATTATACAAGTTGTTACAAATGTACCAAACATACCTAAAAATCCTTGTTCAGCTGGATGATCGACATCTGCTGATGAATGCATGATTCCTGCAATACCATTTCCAGCATCATTTGAAAATAATCCTCTTGCTACACCATTTCTAAAAGCATCCATTATACTATGACCTATAATTCCACCAACAGCTGCTTGAGCGCTAAAAGCAGATTTAAAAATCATTACTATAACTGAAGGAAGTTTTGTAATATTGGTAATTATAATAACAAAAACTATTAATACATAAAATGCAGCCATTAATGGTACCAAATATCCAGTAACTTTTGTAAGTCTTTTTACACCACCAATTGTAATAATTCCTGCAAGAATAGTAACGACAACTCCTACTATAATAGGATTAAATTCAATAACGCCTTGAAATCCCTTAGCAATTGAATTTGTTTGCATAAAAGCAATACAAAGTCCAACTCCAATTATGTACAAAAATGCAGTTATTACACCTAAAACTTTTTTTCCTAAACCATTTCTAATATAGTAAGCTGGACCTCCTCTATAAGTACCATCGGATAATTTTACTCTATAAACTTGACCCAAAACAGTTTCTGCAAATGTTATAACCATTCCTAAAATTGAAGTAACCCACATCCAAAAAACTGCCCCAGGTCCACCTGCAACAATTGCTGATGCAACTCCAACAAGAGATCCTGTTCCAACTTGTCCACCAACAGCAGCCGCCAAGGCCCCAAATCCTGAAACATTATCATCACTTTTTAAATTCTTTTTTAAAACATCCTTTATATCTTTGGCATATTTTATTTGAGGAAAACCTAATCTTAAAGTATAAAATAAACCTACCCCTAATAAAACATAACCTATTATATTGCTCCATAAAAAATCAGCAATACCAATTATGTTATCTAATAAAAACATAAATCCTCTCTTTCTGACAAATATCTATTTTTGTGTCTTTACATCACTTTTTAAATGACAAATATTGATTATACTCGTGTTTTTAAAAAAGTAAAATTTTTTAGTTAATTTTTTATCATTAAAATATAAGAATAAAAAAAAGAAAGCAAAATGTTTTCTTTTAAAGATTTTAAAATAAACACATGCTTTCTTTAATTTATTTGTTTTTATTTTTTAATACTATCATGAATATGAAAATCACAATTACACCAAAAATTAATGATATAAGGGCAGACTTAGTTAATCCTGCAATTATAAATGAAAATGTTGATATAATTGCAACTGTTATTCCATATGGAAGCTGGGTTCTTACATGATCAACATGGACACATCCAGCCCCCGCCGATGACATTATTGTTGTATCAGATATTGGAGAAATATGGTCTCCACAAACTGCACCTGAAAGGCAAGCTGAAATTCCTATAAAAAATATTGGATCAGTTGGATTAAACATTGAAGCCACAATAGGAATTAAAATTCCAAATGTTCCCCAACTTGTTCCTGTTGCAAAAGCAAGTAATATTGCTACTACAAAAATAACAGCTGGTAAAAATGTATTTAATCCTTTAGCAGCGTTTGCCATAAGATTTCCAACAAATTTTGTTGATCCCAATAAATCATTAGAAATATTTTTAAGACTTGTTGCCATTGTTAAAATCAAAATTGCTGGTACCATTGACTGAAATCCTTCAGGTATTGCATCCATTGATTTTTCAAAAGAAATTACTCCACGTCCAACAAAATAAATAATTGTAAGTATTAATGTTGCAATAGCTCCCATTGGTAGGGCAACTGTAGAGTCAGTATTTGCAAAAGAATTTACAAAATCCATATAAAATTCACTAGATTTATCAAAAAATCCACCAATATGAATAAGTGAAACAACAGAAATAATAATTAAAGCTAAAATCGGTAATACCAAATCTCTAACTTTTCCATCTGGATGTCCATCTTCTGCACTAACTTTAGATTTAGCAATATTTCCTAAATCGCCATCATTCATTGCTTTATCTTCAAATTCTTTCATTGGACCATAATCATTTCCAAATAAAATAAGTGAAACTACAAAAAATAATGTTAATAGCGAATAAAAATTATAAGGAATAGCTTTTATAAATAATTCTATACCAGAAAGGCCAGTTCCTTGAGCATAACCTGAAACTGCAGCTGCCCATGATGAAATTGGTGCTATCATACAAATTGGTGCAGCAGTTGCATCTATAAGATATGCAAGCTTTGCCCTTGAAATTCTGTGTGAATCTGTAATTGGTTTCATAACTGATCCAGAAGTAAGACAATTGAAATAATCATCAATGAAAAGCATAATACACAAACAATATGTTGCCAGTTGTGATCCCTTTCTTGATTTTATTCTCTTATCTGCCCATTCACCAAAGGCTCTTGATCCTCCAGAATGATTTATTAAAACTACCATTATTCCCAAAACTATAAGGAAAATAAAAATTCCTGAAGTTTGCGAAATAGAATTTGTTAGACCTTTAACAACAATATTATCCAATACTTTTGCAAAAGATCTTTTTGATGCGAGTATAGCACCTATTACAATCCCTAAAAATAGTGAAGAGTAAACTTCCTTTGTTATTAAAGCCATTACTATGGCGACAACTGGTGGAAGTAAGGCCCATATACTAGCATATGTTTCAATACCACTCATAACGATGTATATTGAAACTAATATTGGTACTAAAGAAATTACCAAAATCGATGGTAATTTTCTTTTTTCGTTCATTTTTTAACTCCTCTCAAAAATTTTTTACAAAAAAAGCCATGACATATGCCATGACTTAAATATTAAACTATATAAAATATATAATAATTATAAACCACGACAGCTCACCATTAATAATGGCAGTACGACAGATATTCTCCAATCGTCCCGGTAACTTTAAATCTCGGGCAGACTTAAAATCCCTCGGTAGATAACCCTTTCAAGTATTTTCATTTCCCTCAAAAAAATACCTTACTAATGATTTCCGCACCTCTATCACGCTTTTCAATTGCACTAAAAATACTACCATTACTGAGTTTTTTTGTCAAATTATATAATTAATTAAATATCTCATAATTATATTTTATTTATTTTTTTGTAATTAATTCCAATAATCAAGATTTTCCTTAATACCTATGTCATCTGATTTAAAAATAGGATTTTTTCCTTCACTTCTTTGTTTTTCATAATCTTTTAAACAATCAATAGCTTTTTTTGATAAAACTAAAATTGAAGGTAAGTTTATCAAAGCCATTATTCCCATTAAAAGATCTGAAATATCCCAAGCTAGCTTTACTTCGCTCATTGCTCCAAGAAGGATTACCAAAACTGCAAATATTCTAAATATTAACATAAATCTTTTTGATGGAGTTTTTTTATGAATATAAGATAGATTACTATCTACATAAAAAAGATTTCCAATTAAAGTTGTAAATGTAAATAAAGCTAGTGAAAATGAAATAAAATAATTTCCAAATCCACCCAAAAGTGTCGATAAACTTTCTTGTACATATGGAGCTCCACTTAAAGCTTCACTAGGTTCAATTCCTGAAGATAAACACATAAATGCTGTAGCTGTACAAATTAAAAGAGTATCTATAAAAACTGATAGCATTTGAACTAAGCCTTGTTTTGCTGGGTGAGAAATATTTGCACTAGCAGCTGCATTTGGTGCTGAACCAATACCAGCTTCATTTGAATATAACCCTCTTTTAATACCATACATCATGGAAGATGAAGCAAGGCCTGCAAATATTGCTCTAAAATTAAAAGCATCTCTAAAAATATTTGCAAAAACTGTTGGTATATAACTTATATTTACAATAATCATAATAAGAGCAACTAGAATATAAATTACTCCCATAAATGGAACGATGGTTGATGTAAATTTAATAATCCTATCTCCTCCACCAAATACGCAAATACCTGTAATTGCTGCTAGAATTAAGCCAACAATAAAAGGTGTTTTATTAGGATCATAGAAATCATAAGTCATAAATGAAGTTTGTAGGTTAAAAGATGCAAGCATATTAAAACCTATTGCATAAGTTAAAATTAAACTAATTGCAAAAACAACACCAAGTTTTCTAGATTTTAGGCCTTGTTCTATATAATAAGCAGGTCCTCCGTATGATTTATTATTTTCATCTCTTTTTTTATAAATTTGAGCAAGAGTAGATTCAATAAAAGCACTTGCCCCTCCAATTATTGCAACAATCCACATCCAAAAAACTGAACCATATCCACCTAAACAAATTGCAGTAGAAATCCCTACAATATTTCCAGATCCTACTCTAGATGCTGTTGATACCATCAAAGCTTGAAAAGATGATACTGATCCTTTTTCTTCAGGTTTTTCCATTACTACATTAATTGATTCTTTCAGTAATCTTACTTGCAAAAAATTAGTTCTAATTGTAAAATAAATTCCTATTGCAAGAAGTAAAATTATTAAAATTGGATAATATAAGATTCCATTAATTGGACCTAAAAAATCACTAATTTTTTCTAACATATTCTCTCCTTTAATTTAATACAATAATACTAAGTTGTATTAAAGTTCTACGATTTAGTAAAATTATATCATAAATAGTATACTAAGTAAATTTACGATAAAATTAATAAATATCTTAAAATAATT
>URRX01000062.1 GCA_900550345.1 uncultured Anaerococcus sp.
GAAGACGATCCAAAAGATCCAGAAAAGCCAGGCGAAGACGATCCAAAAGATCCAGGAAAACCAGGTGAAGAGAATCCAAAAGATCCAGAAAAACCAGGCGAAGAGAATCCAAAAGATACAGGAAAACTAGGTGAAAAAGATCTAACTAAATCAGGACAAACATCTGAAACTCCTCAAAAACCTAAAGATAAAAAAGATAAGAAAATAAACCCATCAAGAAAATTGGAGAAAACAAAGATAGTAAGTAATAAAGAAAATGCTAATAAAAATCCAAGCACAGGGGTTTCAAGCTTATCAATAGTCTTATCAAGTCTAGGAATATCATTGGGAGCTTTAGGATTTTCAAAGAAAAAAAGAAAAAATAAATAAGGCCAATAAAAAAATGTTAGACTAAAAATCTAACATTTTTTTATTGATTATCAAAATAAGTCCGGGTGAGGGAATTTTCTAAAACTTCAAAATTGATTTCCTTGCTTTTGAAAATTTCCCCATCAATATTTGCTAAAATATTTTCTCTTGATTTTATTTTTCCCTTTTTAATTTTGATTTCATCTAAATATTTTGAATTTTCTAACAAACCAAATTTGTACCTTATAATTAATGAGGGTAATAATAAACTTGGTAATTTTTTTGCGTAAACTAAATTTAAAATTCCATCATCTATTTTTGCTCTTGGGGCTGGATTAAAGCCTGAACCGTAATATCCACCATTACAAATTGCAGCTAATAAAAATTTATCTTCAAATTTTATCTTTTTATCATCTTTATCTAAAATTTCAAAAGATAAATTTTTGTATGATAAATATTTCATCGCCTTAAAAACTCCAAGTATATAGGCTTTTTTACCTAAATTTGGATTTTTATCCAAATATTCATAAGCTTTTTCTAAAACCACCGTATCAAATCCAAGCGATAAAACATTTATACCTATCTTATCATTGACTTTGATAAGGTCAATTTTTTCATCTCTTAAATTTAATAAAGATTCGACTTTTAATTTTTTGTAGGAGAAGTTTTTTGAAAAATCGTTGCCTGTTCCCATTGGTATTAGGCCTAGACTTGTATTTTCAAGATTCTTTTGGTAGATAACATTACAGATTTCGTTTAATGAGCCATCGCCACCTCCGACTATTATTGTCTTTTTTAAATCATTATATCTATCAATAAAATCTTTTGCTGCATCAATAGCGTGATTTTTGTAGGATGTTTTTATTATTTTTACATTTTCTTCTAAATCTTTTTTCTTATATATTTTTTCTATATCTTTTTTGCTAAAATCGAACTCAGTTTTTCCTGCCTTAGATGATAATATAAATAAAATTTTTCTCATAATTTTTTCCTTGTAAATTATTATATCATGATTAAAGTATTTATTGGAAAAATGTTATAATTACTTTGAAGATAGAAAGGATTTTTTATGAATTTTGTTGATTATTTAGAAATGGAATATGTGAAAGATAAAGATGGAGAAATTATTACAAAAATTCCTATCAAAGATTACTGTATGAATATTAATGGTATTGTCCATGGGGGAGTGACTATGACATTAATTGATACTGCTTGTGGGAAGAAGGCCTCTGAATATTTTGAAGGTGAATTTGTAACAAGTGATGGTTATGTGAATTTTTTAAGAGCAGGTAAAAATACAAAATTTTTATATGCAAAATGTAAGACTAAAAAAGTAGGTAGAAAACTTATTAATATAGATTGTGATGTTTTTGATGATAATAAAAAACTAATTGCAATTGGTAGATTTACTTTTATGAAAATATAAATTTAAATTTATTGACTCCTAAAAATATTATTTTACAAATAATATATTTATGATATAATAGAACAAGTTCAATAGGACACCAACACCTTGGTGTGCTAAAGTAAAAAGGAGTTATATATGGACAAAGAAAAAAAATTTTCATCTAGGTTAGGATTTATCCTGACAGCAGTGGGAAGTGCCGTAGGCATGGCAAATGTTTGGGGATTTCCTTTTAGGTTTCAAGAAGGTGGATTATTTTTCTTATTATTTTATTTAGTTTTTGTTACTCTTTTTGCTTATGTAGGTTTGTCAAGTGAATTTGCAATAGGTAGAAGAGCTGAAACAGGAACTTTAGGCTCTTATGAATATGCCTTAAATTCAAAAAATAAGAAAAAAAGTCATTCTTTTATTAGTAAAAATATAGGTTTTATAACTTTAATAGGAAATTTATTTATTGCAATTGGATATGCAATAATAGTTTCTTATGTATGTAAGGCCTTAGTAGATTCAATTAGTGGTGAGCTTTTGCATGTAAATAGTAAACAATGGTTTGAATCTTTTTCAAATAATGATTATTCAGTTGTTGTTTATCATTTCTTAATAATTTTGGCTACACTTTTAACTTGTATTAAAGGAGCTAAGACGATTGAAAAATCTAATAAAATAATGATGCCTGCATTTTTTGTATTATTTGTAGTAATAGCTATTTATATTTTTACCCTACCAAATGCCCTTGAAGGATATAAATATATGTTTAGGCTTGATTTTGATAAACTAAATATTAATACAGTTATTTCAGCTATGGGACAAGCGTTCTTTTCTTTATCTATTACAGGATGTGGGATGATTGTTTGTGGTTCTTATCTTGATAAAAAGGAAGATATTTTATCAGCTGCAAAATCTACAGCACTTTTTGATACCCTAGCTGCCTTATTATCATCATGTGTAATTGTTCCATCTATTTTAGTATTTAATTTAGATCAAGCAGGAGGACCAGGACTTTTATTTGAAGTTTTACCAACAATTTTACAAAATATTAAGGGTGGAAGAATCTTTGCAATTATTTTATATTTAGCAGTAATTTTTGCTGGAATTTCTTCTTTACAAAATATGTTTGAAGTTGTCGTTGAATCGCTGATACATAGGTACAAAAATATCACTAGGGTAAAGGCCCTTATATTAATTGGTTTAATTACTTTTCTTGTTGGTGTAAATATGGAAACTATAGGAAAATGGGGTCCATGGATGGATCTAGTTTCAATTTATATTATTCCAATAGGAGCATCAATTGGGGCTATAACTTGGTTTTATTTTTGGAAAAAAGAAGAGCAATTGGAAGAAGTTAATATGGGAGCTAAGAAAAAAGTTGGAGAAAAGTGGCACAAGATTGGAAAATATGTTTATGTTCCAATAGCAATTGGTTTATCAATACTTGCCTTAGTGTTTAAGGTTACTTTTTAAAATATATGGAGAAAAATTATGGAAAATAATTCGAAATTTAGTAATAAATGGGGATTTATAATGTCGTGCGTTGGAAGTGCAGTTGGTCTTGCCAATGTTTGGGCATTTCCCTATAAAATTGGAATGAATGGTGGACTTTCTTTTTTAATACCTTATTTGTTTTTTGTATTTCTATTTGGGCGAGTAGGACTTTCTGCAGAAAGTGCAGTTGGTAGAAAATATAAATCTGGCCCTATGGGGGTTTTTAGAGAAGTTTGGAAATCTAGAAATAAAGAAGGAGTAGGACGAGTTTTAAGATGGATTCCTTTGGTTGGAGTAGTTTTACTTGCGATAGGATATACTGTTGTAATAACTTATGTGTTAAAAGCTTTGATAGATTCAATTACTGGAGTTTTGTTAACACAAGATCCAAATGTTTGGTTTGAATCAATTTCTTCAAAAGATTTTGTTTTAGCAAAAGAGCATTTCTTATTAATAATTATAGTATTTTTTACCCTTGCCTATGGAACCAAGGGAATTGAGAAAACAAATTCATTTATGATGCCATTATTCTTTATTTTATTTATAATTTTGGCTATTAGAATTGCATTTTTAAACAAAGCTGTTGAAGGATATAAATTTATTTTTAGCCTAGATTTTGAAAAATTAATGGATATCAAATTATGGATTGCAGCCATGGGTCAAGCTTTTTTCTCATTATCAATTGTTTCAACTGTAATGGTTGTTTATGGATCATATCTTCCAGAGAGTGAAGATATTGTTCACTCATCAACAATTACTTCAAGTCTTGATACAGTTGCAGCCATGCTTTCAACATTTGTAATGCTTCCTGCAACTTTTGCTTTTGGATTTTCTCAATCAGAAGGACCAAAATTAATATTTGTAGTTTTGCCAAAAGTTTTACAAGAAATAGCAGGAGGAAGAATTTTTGCAATAATTTTATATATTGCTATGGTATTTGCAGGAGTTTTATCAGTTCAATCAATGATTGAAACAGTTGCTGAAGCTATTACATCAAAATTTGAAAAATTAAATAGACTTATTGTTTTAGTAGTATTAATGATTATTGTCTTTGTTTGTGGATTATTTTTACACCCTATTGCAAAATGGGGAGCTTGGATGAATTTTGTAACTATATATATCCTACCAATTTCAGCTATAATTGGAGCGATTTCTTGGTTTTGGGTTATGAAGAAAGAAGATTTATTAGAAGAAATAAACAAAAATGCAAAACACAAACATGGGGATGGTTGGTACAAACTAGGGAAATTTTTATACGTCCCACTTGCACTAATTCTTTGTATAATAGCAATAAGATATCAAATTTCTTTTTAATATGACATTATTTATAAAATAATATATAATAAAGTAAATATATTGATCTTATAAATAAAGGAGTGAAAATGAAAAAAAATTAGTAAGTTTCAAAGTCTCTTTTTAGCAATTATAATTCTATTTTCTTTTTCTTCTTGTAAAAATTTAAAAGAAAATCCTGCTAATAATATCAGTTCTTCAGATATTTCTAGTTCAAAAAAAGAAGTTAGAAAAGAAAATGATAAGAACAAGGGTATTATTAAAATTGATAAGAAAAGACCTAAAAAAATTGATGAGAAAACAAAGGATGAAATAATCAATATAAAAGCTGGTGGAGATTTGATGGCTCATATTGATCAAGTTGACTATGCTAGAAATTATGGAAATGGAAAATATGATTTTTCAAATCAATTTGAATATGTGAAAGATTTTTTATTAGATTCAGATCTTACCATAGGAAATTTTGAAACAAGTGTAAGTAAAACAAGAGAACCTTCTGGATATCCTCAATTTACAACACCGAAAGAATATATAAGAGATATCAAAAATGCTGGTTTTGATATGCTATCTACTGCTAATAATCATTCAGTAGATTCTTTTGAACAAGGTATTTTTGATACTATTGATGCTATGGATGAATATGGAGTGGCACATACTGGAACAAGAAAACCAGGAGAAGATAGGTTTATTTATAGAAATGTAAAAGGATTAAAAGTTGCCTTTATGTCATATACTTATGGTGTAAATGGACTTGATAGTTTAATTACAGAAAATAAAGCTGAAGATGTGATTAATTACCTAGAACCAGAAAAAATAAAAGAAGATATAAAAGAAGCAAAGAAAAATAAGGCAGATTTAATAATTGTTTATCCTCATTGGGGAGTAGAATATCAATCTAATCCAACTAATGAACATATAAAACTTGGTAGGAACATGATAGATTGGGGAGCAGACCTTGTAATAGGAAATCATCCTCACGTAACCCAACCTGCAGAAAGGTATAAAACTGAAGATGGACGAGAAGGATATATTGCTTATTCTTGTGGAAATTTTATAGCTTGCCAATCTTATGATGTTTTAGGAGATATAAGAACAGAGCAATCAGTTCTCTATGATATAAATATTCTTAGAAACAATAAAACAGGAAAAGTAAAACTTGGAGATGTTAAAATTCATCCAATATGGAATGGCCATATGCGTGATGAAAATGGATATTTGGCAAAAGATTTTATGACAGAAGATTTTATTGAAGGTGGAAAATTTTACGACAAAATAAATGAAGACCAAAGAGAAAGAATCAAAAAATGTGATGAAATGATAAGAAAAACTGTAAATACAAAAGTAGAATAAAAAGATTGCAAGTGCAGTCTAAGAGCGTAGACAAAGTATAGTTTTAGCTAATATTTTATTATAAAATAAAAATTAAGCTACGTACCATCTCGACTAAGTGAGTGAAACGAACGCATGGAGAGATCTCATGAGATTTCTCGACTCACTACGTTCGCTTGAAATGGGTGAAAATTAAGTTTGTCTGCAGTCTAAGACTGCACGAGCAGTCTTTTTTATTTTCTTTCTTTATGATAAAATTATTCAAAAGAAATAAAGGGGAAAATATGAATTTTATAACGAAAATAGATCTTTCTATTTTAAATTTTATACAAGGCTTAAAAAGTCCATTGATGGACAAGATGATGACAACTATAACTGCTCTTGGTAATATGGGGATTTTTTGGATATTATTAATTTTGATTTTTCTAACAACAAAAGAATATAAAAAAATGGCAAGGCTAATGGTTCTTTGTCTTTTAGTTAATACTATTATTGTAAATTTAATATTAAAACCTGCTGTAGGAAGAACAAGGCCTTTTGAACTTGTTGATGGGATAAAATTATTAGTTTTAAAACCACAAGACCCATCCTTTCCATCAGGTCATTCAGCAATTTCATTTTGTATGTTAACTGTAATATTATTTTTTTCAAAATCAAAAACTATTAATATAATGTCTACTATACTTGCAGTTTTAATTGCCTTTTCTAGATTATACTTATATGTTCATTTTCCATCAGATGTTATTTTTGGAATTATTATAGGAATTCTCACAGCTGTTGGAACACTAAAATTTTACTACTCTAAAAAAGGACAAAAATTAAAAAATAATATCAAAGAGTTAATATTAGATTATAAAAATTTAAGAAAAATGTAAAAATATTTGCAATAGAAAAAAAATGGTGCTATAATATACAGGTAGTGTTAATGCTGGTGTGTCGGAATTGGCAGACGAGACAGACTCAAACTCTGTTGTTCTTCGGAACGTGTGGGTTCAAGTCCCACCACCAGCACCATTAATTTTTTTATTTTTTTCATATTTAGACAGGCCATTGTAGTCTGTCTTTTTTAATGAAATTTTTTAAATTTCTTTATTTTACAAAAAAATATTAGTGTGTTAGAATTTATTTGAAATTCAAGAATTATATAAGGATAAAAAATGAAAGATATTATAGTTTTAATACCAGCATTAAATCCTCCAAGACATATCTTAACTAATTATATTAAAGAGTTGAGAGGTAAAGGATTTGAAAGGATTATTCTGGTAAATGATGGAAGTAGGAATGAATATAAAGAATATTTTGATAGTTTAAAAAATCAAGGTATAGATGTTTTTGACCATTATAAAAATTTTGGTAAGGGAAGGGCCTTAAAAAATTCTTTTAATTACATATTAAATAATTATTCTGACTTTTCCTATGTGATTACTGCAGATTCTGATGGTCAACATAGGTCCGAAGATCTTTTTAATATTGCAAAGATAGCAAGTAGGTCAAAAGAAAATATTTTATATTTGGGTTCTAGGGACTTTAATGAAGAAAATGTACCCTTCAAAAGTTCTTTTGGAAATAAGTTAACCAGTTTTATCTATAAGTTGATGTTTAAGGATAAGATAAGGGATACCCAGACAGGGCTTAGGGCAATTTGTAAAAGTCATATGGAAGATTTCCTAGACCTTGATGGAGAAAGATTTGAATATGAAATTAATATGCTTATAAATTGTTCAAAAACTGTAAAGAAAATCAAGGAAATCCCAATAGAGACAGTTTATTTTGATAATAACAGTGAAACTCACTTTAATCCAGTTAAGGATTCTATAAAAATATATTCAGTAATGTTTAAAACTTTCTTTAAATTTATCTTATCATCCCTTTCTTCTTGGCTAGTTGATATAGGATTTTTTAGGTTATTTACAAAAACTTTGGTAAATATTGTAAAAAGTCAGTCCACAATAATTTGGATATCTACTATAGGAGCTAGGATAATTTCAGGACTTTTCAATTATAATGTGAATAAAAACATAGTCTTTAAGGATGAATCTGATTCTAAAAGTGTTTTTTACAAATATATTATTTTATGGCTATGCCAAATGATTTTATCAGCATTTTTAGTAGATAAGTTATTTTTATTTTTGGGTCTTGATTCTT
>URRX01000063.1 GCA_900550345.1 uncultured Anaerococcus sp.
ACTTTAAATATTTTAATTATTGTATATGCATTTCTTTATCTATTATTCTATTGATTTTGGAATAGCAATAGAAATAATAGCTTCTTAATACTACTTTTTAGGAAACCAAAAACTATATCTGAATTTTCTTTCCTCGCATTTCAATAATTGGATCATTTACACTTCTTACTTAAAATCTGTCCACTTAAATTATCATGCTGGTAAATTTTTTTCTAAGTAAGAGAATTCTGTAAATCTAACAAGTTATTTTTAATATTTAAGATCGTACGATTTTTTAATACGAAAAACTTTTGTCAGATTACAAACTGCAAAAGTAATGTCTCGTGAGCTCATTAGGTATACTCTCATCATTTATTCACCACAATATGGACATTTCATGGTGATTTACCTCCTATAAATTCAATTTTTACTCACTTTATTACTACAATCTATCTATTTCAGACTGCTAATTTCATTTTGTAAATTTTCCAAAAATCTGCCCGCATGAGAACCATCCATTTGCGTATGATGAAATTGAAAATAAAGTGTTAAATAATATCTAAACCATTTCTTTTTGTATCTGCCCCAAATGATAAACGGATTATTAAAAATTCCACTATTCATACCAACAGCACCCTCAATTTCTGTATCAATAATCGAAGATGTTCCTATTACCATACTGTCGTTTGACAAATCTCTATCCTGACAGTTCTCTGCAACTTGCACGGTGTATTTTAAATACTGCTTATTGAATTCCTCCAAATCATCCACATATAAAATATCACAAGAACTAACTTCACCATCTTTATTCTTCACAATTGTATTTACTGCAATCTTATCATATTGCATAAGTTTTTCACCTACAGGAAGGATGTAAAACTCTTTTACACTTACTGCAGCCTTACCAATGCAATAATCAAGAAGCATATTAAATTTCATACCTTTTCTTTTACTGATTCTTATCAGATTTGTCACATCTAACATTTTAAAAAAAGTCACCATTGGATTAGGTGCTTTCATCCATAATTCATAAGCCTTAGCCCTTGATGTATCTTTTGGATTTACTTCTTTTATAATTTTATATCCTCCTTTGCTTTCGAAGAGATAGCAAAACGTTGTGCAAAACTACTCTTACATCCATATAGTCTTTTTGATGTATCCTTCTTAATCTTTATCAAAGACAAAACGCTTATAAAACTGCTTAAAATGCAGGATTTCTAAATTTACATCTTTTGTATCAACGCTACAGCTTCGACATTATCTTTATTGTCCAAACCAAAGTCAATCTCATTATCTATAAGCGGAAGCTTGAAAACAACCGATTTTATCCAAGTGTCCTTTTCTGTTTTTTCGTCATAAATTTGAATTTCTTCTATCATTTCGTTAAGTAATCTCTTCTTGTCGATATCTGAAAGAACTGTATAAAGGCTATTAAAATTTACAAGAATCTTATAAATATTATCCGAGGTTATTTTTTCTTCAAGAATTGCCTCTTTCCTTTTTCTGCTATCATTTAACTGCATTTCTGCATATTCTAACTGGTCATATATAGCATCAAGTCTAAGATTTAAATCGGTGTATTTTCTATCATAATGTTTATCTTCAAAATTTAAAGAATCTATTTGATTAATTAGTGATGCTTTTGTACCTGTTAATTGCCTAATCTTCGCTAAGTGCTTATTAATAACTTCATCAATTTCTTTTGTGTCTATTTGAATATTGATTTTTTCTTCAATTTTTTTGGCAAAAGTAGGATTACTAACTACTTGAGTAATTATTGTTTCAACTTCTTTTTCAATTAATTCAGCTCTAATTTGTTTATTAAAAGTACATTTATGTCCATTCATCATTTGTCTATGTTTACAACCGTAATAGTAATAATCTTTGTAATGCTCTCCTTCTTTGTTTTTATTACGTTTACGGCTTTTGTTTCCATACAAACCAGCACCACAATATGGGCATTTTATTAGATTTGATAAGATATGAACTCTCTCATCTTTTCCTCTATTTATCTTCTCATACTTTTTAGCTTGAGATTTTCTTTTTTCCTGTACTGTATTCCACAACTCATCATCAATTAAAGCTTCATGATTTCCTTGAGCTATAATATAATGATCAGATTTTTCTAATTTAATTTTACCAGTAGTTTTATCTTTAATTGTTTTTCTTCTTCCATATGCAATTTTCCCATTATATACAGGATTATCCAATATTTGTCTTATTAAACTAGCTGAAAAATATGGATTCTTGCCATTTTGTCTTATAGGTTTATTAATACCTAAAGAAACTAAATACTTAGATACTCCATTGGCTCCCATATCTGAATTAGCATATAAATCAAAAATCATCCTTACTGCTTTAGCTTCATCTTCATTAACAACTAATTCTCCATTATCTAATGAATAGCCAATTGGAGCAAAACCACCATTCCATTTTCCTTCTCTTGCCTTTTGTTTCCTTCCTTCCATAGTTTGAGAAAGTATATTTTCACGTTCCATTTCTGCTACTGCCGATAGAATTGTTATAACAAGCTTTCCAGAATCTTTAGAACTATCTAAACTATCATCAACACAAATCAGATTTACATTATGATTTTCCATGACTTGCAATGACTGCAATACATCCGCTGCATTTCTTCCAAATCTAGATAATTTAAAAACCATTACATAATCAACTTTATCTTTTTCAGCTTCTATATCATTAAGCATAGCTATGAATTCATTTCTACCTGAAATAGATGTTCCTGATTTTCCAGCATCTTTATAGGTTTCTATTATTTCTATACCATAAGCTTTTGCATACTGTTTTATTCTTTCTTCCTGAGCATCAAGTGAGTAACCGTCAATTTGCATAGATGTTGACACTCTTGTATATACATACGCCTTTTTATTTTTCATTTTTCCACCTTTAGTTTGGACATATTTTCACGTTATAGTTATACCTATATTTTACATAAATCATAATATAAAAGTCAATACAATAACCTAATCCGATGAATTAATATTATCCTCATTTTTATTTTTTTCTGAACATCTTGGCGGTACTTCCAATTTTTCAAAATCTAACTGATCTGCATACTTTTCTATTAATTCTTGTAAGAGACGTGCCAACCCATCTAATTCATAAGAACAATCTTTTACGCTATTTTTATTATACAAGGTAAATTGCCTCCTAATTTTGATTTCACCTTGTATATGTCAGAAAAAAGTATTGATTCGTGTTTTTCTCCACACAGACTTTTTTATTGAAAATCTTTTAATGCATATATTCAATAGTTAATTGAAGAAAGGAGTAAAAAATGAAAAAAGATAGGAAAATTCCACTATTAAACGAGTTTTATTGCCGCGGAAGGATTGTAGGAAAAGGAGGTTTTAAGGAAAGAAATACATACTTAACAATCTTTATTAATGGGAAAAGAGAGCCAAATTATATGAAAGTATACTTTGAATCTATAGATATTCATGATTTTAAAATGAATCAAACTGTTTATATTACAGGTTTTGTGAAAAGCCCTGTCATTCCCTATTTATATGAAGGTAGAAAAGAACAGTATTTTCTTGGTGAAAAAATAGTCTTAGAGAACACTTTGTTATCAGAAGCCTTTGAAATAGAAAATATAGGTTTTTCTTTTAAAAACCCATTTTCACGAGTTTTTCTTAGCGGTTCTATCTTAAGCATCAAAGAGTTCAATAATTGGATTACGATTCAAGTGCGAGACTATAGAGAGCAAGTAATTACACTTCAATACTCTAAAAACATGCGTGTAAATGATGTTTCGCTCGAAATAAATGACTTTGTTTTCGTATCGGCAATACTAGTCTCTGCAAGGAAAAATTATGATGAAATTACAGTTGACTATGAGGATTTAATAGTGGATGATTTAGCTGTGAATTAAAAAATAAAAGCTTGAGGTTAGACAATCTCAAGCTTTTATTTTTACTAGATTTAATTATAATTTTTTAGTCACTCTCTTTGGATCTCATACACAAAGCTATGCCAGTTATTAAAGAATTTTTCATTAAACAAATGGGACAACTTTATGAAGTTTTTAAAGCCTATACTCTCTAAATCAAGCTCTATATCAAAACTTCCATAAACTTCTGCATAGCATCTTATGGTTACTATCATATCGCTTAAAAAGTACTGAAGTGACTCACCTTCTCTTTCTAGTAAAATATCTCTGACGCCATCTACACAATAATAGTGTCCTCCAACATCTAGCCACACTTCTTCACTTAAAATAGATTTTTCTACCGACATAATATTCATGACTACACTTTTAAAAACCTTATCCAACAATTCTTCTTTTTCTAATATCATAATAATTTCCTTTCCTAATATATATAGTTACTTCTTACAGTCTTTATATGTCAGAATTAATATCCAATAACAAACTTGTCGTCATTGAAAATTCTTCCTATTATTATAAGAGATTGCTACTTATCTTTTACACTAACTAAAGAGAGTAATACTTTCTTTAAATTCTACTACTTACACCAATCGAATATCTATCCTTTTTCACAATACATATCACTTCTATCCTCATTTAATGAGGTCATGAAATTGACTTTTTATACTATAAACTAAATTTTCAACTTTCTCTTTTTTATTTTTAGAATAATAAAGATACGGCTCCTTGCATAACAGTCTTTTTATATATCCTAAAATGCGCCCTTTGTTTTTATCTTTTAAAAAAACTTCACTAACAATTTCTAACAAATCATCTGAATCAAAAAGTATTTGATAACCTAATTGCCTTTCTTGAATTAGGATATCGCTAATCATTAAGCTTCCCCACTCTTTTCCTCTTCGATCCTTTTCCCTATATTTTTTAACGGCTTTCACAAGAAGGTCTCTACACATTAATTTTTGCTTTTCATATGGCTTAAAAAGATTTTTTTCTAAATATAAGAATAATTTTTGACGAAACACTTCTTCATTTAAATTAAAAAGATTTGTTTCTTCAAAAAAATCTTTAAACTTATCTGTTTTTTTTATTGTATGCTCATATCTATAAATACTCCCATTTAGTATCTCTCCATTTTCATCAACGATGACGATTTCTTTATTTTTATGCTTCTTTTTTGTTTCTTTTAATTTATCATAAAATGTAATTTTATGTCGTTGATTTTGTGCTGTTATTGTTTTGGATTCATAGCCGTCTTTCTCTTTATGGTTTTCAATATCTATGCAAATTTTCATATACGGGATAAATCTAACCAGAGTACGTAATGGGTCTTCAAAATCTTTAGTATTACCTGTCGTTAAATAATTGTAGTTAATTTCACAATAGTTAAAAATGACATTTGATATGTCTATCTCAATTTTATAATCTTCGTATAATATATTTTTAATTTCCACAACCACATCTTTTAATTCTTCTAAAGAAAAATTTTCTATATTTTGTCCTAGAATGTCCGTTGGCGAAAAATCTATTCTTGCATATAAGCCACAATCTATGTTGCAACAATTCTCTCTTCTTATCTCCAATCGCCCAATTCCTCCCCTTTCAATTCGAATGGATTTCAGTTCTTTTCTATAATAACTAAATTTCGTTATTCCATATGAGTTCTGATATAAGCTTATTAAGTGATTAATCTCATACTCGGTAACTCTTACATTCTTAAATTTCACTCTATCAAAGCCAATGCGTTGAAATTTCTCATATCTTACTAAGATGTTTTTTTCTATTTTCATAATTCCCCCATATAAAAGAAAGTTTTTAATCTATCTCTTATATGTCAGAAAATTTAATATTTTTATTTTCTACACAGGATTTCCAATAAATAAAATCTGTTTATACGGTCCATTTATGGACGTATAAACAGATTTAGGGTATTTACCAAGGATAAGTTTTTAAACTCTTTTGTTATTAAGAACCTTTTCTGACAAATTATAAATAGAAGATTGATGGTATGGAGAAAATAAAAAAGATAAGTGATCAAAAATGAGGAAACAAAGAGAGGAAGTCGCAAAATATGAAGTAAGAAAAAAATAAAAAAGATTTATAGAGCAAAAATTTTAAGTATGTAAAAAAATGTATAGTGTAGGAATTCACTTACAAAAGCATTAAATAGCAAGCCAAGCTATCAATCTAAAAATGTGTACTTTAGAGCAAGCCAAGCTCTTTAAAAAATGTGTTTTGTCTTAGATTGGACAACTTAGAAGCTTCTACGGACTCGGTAGTATAAAAAGCTTAGTCTTAACAATTAGAGTAACAAATAAGGCTCTAGAATCGTTTTTAAGAGCTTTAATTTTAAAAAGATAGTTATATATTTGAAAGGAGCATTCTATGTCTTTTAATATCACAAACAAAGCTTTTAACAAAGAATTTGGAATAATAGATGAAGAAAAGAAAAAAACTAAAAAATGGGATAAAAGAAAGCAAAAAAACATTTTAAAAAATCAGATTTATGATAGATTAACAAGAATGTTAAATGATGGTATGAGTACATCAAGAAATGACGATAAAAATGATTTATCAACTACAACAATAAATAAAATTTATAGCGTTACAACTTATAAGACATACAAAAAACAATGTTATAAATTTGCAGAATTTTTGAAAGAAAATTATCCTGAAATAAAGAAAATGCAACAAGTTAAAACAGAACACGTAAATGAATATCTGAAAAACTTAACAAATCAAGACTTATCTGCTTACTCAATTAGCACATCTAAATCAGCTATAGCAAAGGTTTTAAGAACATCATCTACAAACTTTATAGCGACAGCTCCAAGGACAAGAAAATCAATTAAAAGAAGTCGATATGAAGCTAAAAGAGATAAACACATATCAGAAGAGCTAGAAAGAAAATTTTCTAAAATAACAAGCTCTACAGGATTAAGAAAAAAAGAAATGGAAGCTGTAAGAGGGGTTGATTTAAAAGAAATCAACGGAAAATATTATGTAAAAGTTAGACAAGGAAAAGGTGGAAAAAAACGCTTAGCTTTAATCATGGGCAAAGATAAAGAAGAAACAGATGAAATAATAAATATTTTTAAAGAAGCTGGAGAGCTTAAAATAGCACCAAAATTACCTTCTCATTATGACAACCACCACTACAGAGCAGTATACGCCAAGAGAATTTATAATCATTATGCAAGACCAATAGATGAAATACCTGGTGGTTTAATTTCAGAAGGAGGAGAAAGATACATCATGAGAAATGATAGAGCTGGAGAAATATTAGATCGAAAAGCTATGTTAATAACCAGCAAATACTTAGGACATAATCGTATTGATGTAATCGCTCAATCTTATCTGTACTAAAATAAATAGATGTAGATATAAAATCTAGGTTTGGAGAAATTGATTTAAAGCTAGTTATTTTCTTATGATATACAACATCCACTGAATAAATTTTAAAAAATTGAAACTGAAATAAAGATCTTACATCATGAAGTATAAAAATGTAAAAAAACTGAATAAAACCAATTTACAGAGAAGTATTATATCGAACTTTCTATTTATAAAATAGCTACTAATGAAATTTTAGAAATCTATAAAATATTACCAAACATAAAAGAAATATTAATCAGACTCGATAAGTTGCAATAAAAAAGAATACCCTTATGCAAGAGCATTCTTTGAATAAAGAAGAATTTTCTGACCTTTTTCAGTATAGGAAAAACTATGAAAATCACTTATGGGAAGGAAGTGGAGAGATAAAATGCTATAAGCAGATAAACTTATATCTTTTTAAGATTATTTACAAATTTTTACTCTAAGCTTATTATATTACTTAAGGAGATCCTACTAGATGACCTACGAACATTGTTATAGGAAGTAATAAAATCAAAAGGATATTTAATGCCATAAACAACTTATCCTTTTCCTTTACCCCATATACTAAACCTATTAGTCCAATAATTGGCAGAAAAACATTAATGTGAAATTTATAATAATCTTTATGAATTTCATGAGCATCTATAT
>URRX01000064.1 GCA_900550345.1 uncultured Anaerococcus sp.
ACTATTATCATGTAAAATATATAAAATTATAAGCTATAATTAAAATTACTTTGAAATAATAGAAAATAAATAGCAAGTATATAGAAAGAAGGAAGATATGCCAATTACATTATTAAATAATGATCAAGAAGCAGAAGTTATTAGAATAGCGGGAAATGATGAAATAAAAACTCACCTTTCAAATTTAGGTTTTGTAAAGGGGAAAAAAGTTAAATTATTTTTCTTTGATGGTGTTAATTATATTATCATGGTAGATAATAGCAAATATGCACTTAATAAAGACTTAGCAAAAAGAATATACGTAAGGGAGATATAATAATGAAAAGTTTAAGAGATGTAGCGGTGGGCGAAACTGCCGTTATAAAAAAAATCAAGGGTGATGGTGCAACCATAAGAAGAATTATGGATATGGGAATTACAAAAAAAACAGAAGTTTATGTTAGAAAAATTGCTCCACTAGGTGATCCTATCCAAGTTAATTTACGTGGTTATGAATTGACTCTTAGAAAAGAAGATGCAAAAAACATAATAGTGGAGGAATAGATGACTTATACGGTTGCTTTAGCTGGTAACCCTAACTCAGGAAAAACCACTCTTTTTAATGAACTTACAGGTTCAAGCCAAAGAGTAGGAAACTGGCCAGGAGTTACAGTTGATAAAAAAGAAGGAAAATTAAAAGGACACAAGGATATTATTATCCAAGATTTACCAGGAATTTATTCACTTTCCCCTTATACAATGGAAGAAGTTGTTTCAAGAGGATATTTGGTTGACCAAAGACCTGACCTTATTGTAAATCTTGTTGATGGATCAAATCTTATAAGAAACTTATATCTTACAAGCCAATTAATTGAACTTGGGATTCCAACAATTATTGCCTTGAACATGATGGATATTGTTAAATCAAACGGCGATGTTATTGATAAAGATAATCTTTCTAAAATTTTAGGTTGTCCTGTTGTAGAAATTGTTGCTAGCAAAAAACAAGGTACAAAGGACTTAATCAATGAGATTGTAAAATCAGAAAATAAATTATCTTTACCAAATCCTTTAAAATATTCTGGAGAATTAGAAGAAGCTTTGGAAAAAATTTCTAGTGAAATTTCTGGATCTGTTGATTCTAAACTTGAAAGATATTTGTCAATCAAGGCCTTTGAAAATGATGAAGATATGTTTGAAAATATTTCTTTATCAGCTGATAAGAAAGAAAATATTAATAAGATAAGAGAAGATTTTGAAAAAATAGAAGATGACGTAGCTGAAGGTATTGTAACTACTGAAAGATATGAAGCTCTTGGAGAAGTTGGAGAAAAAGTTCTTAAAAAAGCTCCACCAAAACTTTCAACAACTGATAAAATCGATAAGATAGTTACAAATAGGATTTTGGGACTTCCTATTTTTGCCCTTGTAATGTTTGTTATTTATTATATAGCAATTTCAACTATAGGAACTGGGGCGACTGATGCCGTAAATGGATTTTTTGAAGATACAATGACACCTGCTGTTGCAGATTTTCTAACAAATATTGGAATCAGTGACGTTTTAGTTAGTCTTGCAACAGACGGAATTATATCAGGAGTTGGTGCAGTATTAGGATTCTTACCACAAATGTTAGTATTATTTGCCCAACTTTCAATTCTTGAAGATATAGGATACATGGCAAGAGTTGCCTTTGTAATGGATAGGGTATTTAGAAGATTTGGACTTTCTGGAAAATCATTTATACCAGTAATGATAGGTACAGGATGTTCAGTTCCTGGAATCCAATCATCAAGAACAATTGAAAATGAAAGAGATAGAAGAATTACAATTATAACTACATCTTTTATGCCATGTTCTGCAAAACTTCCAGTAATAGCTTTAATCGCTGGAGCATTTTTCAAAGAAAACCAAGCTTTGGTTACATTTTCATTTTATATAATTGGAATAGTTTCTGTAATAATTTCTGGAATTATTTTAAAGAAATTTAAAGAATTTGCATCAGATCCAGCTCCATTTGTTATGGAACTTCCACCATATCACGCACCAAGAGTTACTTCAGTTTTAAGAGATATGTTTAATAAAGGAATGGCCTTTGTAAAAAGAGCAGGAACAATAATTTTAGTATCATCTATAATTATTTGGTTCTTATCAAACTTCGACTTCTCATTTAAATTGGTAGAAGCTGAATCAGAAAACTCAATACTTGCAGTTTTAGGTGGATATTTAGCAGTTTTATTTAAACCATTAGGATTTGGACAATGGCAATCAGCAGTAGCAACAATTACAGGATTCGTTGCAAAAGAAAACGTAGTTTCAACAATGGGTGTTGTTCTTGGAATAGGAGCAGATCTTGATGAAACAAATAGACAATTAATTACAGCTTTCAACCAAGCTATAGGAACACCAGTTGCTGGATATTCATTCTTACTTTTCAATATGCTTTGTATGCCATGTTTCGCAGCAGTTGGAGCTATAAAAACAGAAATGAACAACAATAGATGGACTTTAATTGCAATAGGATATCAAATGACATTTGCCTATGCTATTGCCTTTGTTTTCTATCATTTAGCAAACTTCTTTGTTTATAAAGAATTTTCAATTATGACAATACTTTCTTTAATTGTTTTAGCAGCAATCTTATACTTAATATTTAGACCTGTTAAATATAAAGAAGAAAAGAGAACTTATAAATTAAATTTAGCTAGAAAATAGTAAAAAATAGAAAGGGATGATTTTATGAACTTACAATCATGGATATTTTTGCTAGTAATATTGGGCATTTGCTCTTATATTGTCTATACAAGATTTATAAAAGAAGGATCAAATTTTGGATGCAAGGATTGTGCACAAAAAAGTTCTTGTTCATCAGATACTTGCCATAGCAAAAAAGAAAAAACAAAAAAGAAATCATGCCCATATTGTGACTGATTGTTTTTTAAAAGGAGGACTTTTGCAAAAAATAAATTTGCGAAGGTCTTCTTTTTAGAATATAAAATTTTAGATTTTATATTTTTAGCTATTTGTAACTATGAAAAATTTAGCTTTTAAAATATAAAAAAATTTGCTAGAATAGAACTGATATAATTATTTTAAAATCATAGGAGGAAGAGATGATTAAGTTAAACAAAAAAATATTAAGTGCAGGCGCAGGAGTATTAGCAGGAGCAATTGGTGGAAAAATTCTTACATCAAAATTTGCAAAAAAAGCTGCAGTAGCTACAGTTCAACAAGGACTAAAGGCTAAGGGAGCAGTTGATAAAACTGTAGAAAATATTAAACTTACAACTGATGATATTGTTGCAGAAGCTAAGGTTAAAAATGAAATTGAAGAAAGACTTGAAGCTGAAGCAAAGGCAAATCTTGATATTGAAAATGTAGCTAAAAAAGAAGCTGAAGAAAAAATAAAAGAAGAAGTAAAGGAAGAGTTAAAAGAAGAAGCTAAAGAGGATTAGGATGAGAGCGTCTATAAAGGCTAGAACCCTTGGTAGGTCTAGGTTTTTGTTTGAAGACCATCTTAAAGATTCTAACGTTAATAAATTAAAGTACAAAATTGAAAAATTAAAAGGTGTAAAGTTTTGCCAAATTTCCTCGATTTCAAAATCTATTATAATAAATTATGATGAGGATTATATTGGAGAAATAGCAAGATTTATTCTTGACTTTGATCTAAAATCTTTGGATGATTTTGAGATTGATGATGCTGACTTTATCCCACAAGTTGATAAGTCAATTTTTCATATACTAAGAGATGCAGCATATAGAAGGATAATTTTTGGAAAAATTATGCCCATGCCACTTAGGCCATTTTTTACAATTTTAAGGGCTTATCCTTTTGTAAAAGAAGGGTTAAAATCTTTAAAAAATAGAAAAATGGATGTGGCTCTTTTGGATGCAAGTGCAATTTCAGTTTCAATTGTAACTGGTCAATTTGCAGACGCAGCAAGTATTATGGCACTTTTATCTTTGGGAGAAGAGCTTGAAGATTATACTTTGAAAAAATCAAGGTTAAATCTAAAATCTTCCCTAGCCCTAAACATTGACCAAGTCTTAGTAAAAGATGGGGACAAAAAAGTTTTCAAACACTTAAAAGAAGTTGAAATTGGTGATTTGATTTATGTTTCTATGGGAACAACAATTCCTGTTGATGGAGAAGTTGTTGAAGGTTTTGGTATGGTTAATGAATCTTCATTTACAGGAGAAGCAAAGGCTGTAGAAAAAAATGAAAAATCTTCAGTTTTTGCAGGAACTGTCCTTGAAGAGGGAGACCTTCTTGTAAAATCTAAGAAAAAATATGATGATTCTAGGTTAAATCACATTATAAAATTAATTGAAGATAGCGAGAAAAATAAATCTTTGGCACAAATAAAGGCAGAATCTATGGCAGATTCTTTGGTAAAATATTCCTTTATTGGGGCAGGTTTAACATATTTATTAACTCGTAATTTTATAAAGGCAAAATCATTTTTGATGGTTGATTATTCTTGCGCACTAAAACTTACAATTCCAATAGCTTATATGAAGGCTATAAGCCAAGCTGGAGATGAAAATATCCTTGTAAAGGGTGGAAAATATTTTGAAAGTATAGCTAAGGCTGATACAATTATTTTTGATAAAACGGGAACTTTGACAAAGTCAGAGCCAGAAGTTAAAAGAGTAATTTCTTTTGATATTGATGAAGATGAGGTCTTAAGAATTGCTGCTTGTCTTGAAGAACATTTCCCACATTCTATAGCAAGAGCAGTTGTAAAAAAAGCCAAGGAAAAAAATCTTAACCACGAAGAAATGCATTCAAAACCAGAATATATTATGGCTCATGGAATAAAATCTACAATTGATGGAAAAGTAGCTTTAATTGGTAGTGAACATTTTATTTTGGAAGATGAAAGAATAAAAATAAGTCCTGACCAAGGTGATTTAATTAATTCATTAAAAGAAGAATATTCACTTTTGTTTATGGCATTTGATAATAAATTATTGGCAGTTTTGTGTATAGATGATCCGATTAGAAAAGATGCAAAAGAAACTGTTTCAAATCTTAGAAAATTAGGATTTACTCATATTGCAATGCTAACAGGAGATAATGAAAATTCTGCAAGGGCTGTAAGCAAGAAACTTGACCTAGACTTTTACAAATCCCAAGTTCTTCCAGAAGATAAGGAAGAATATATCAAAAAAATGAAAGACATGGGAAGAAAAGTGATTATGATAGGAGATGGAGTAAATGATTCAATTGCCCTATCCCAAGCAGATGTAGGAATTTCAATGTCAAAAGGAGCAGACCTTGCAAAAGAAATTTCTGACGTCTCCATAAAAACTGATTCATTAAAAGAATTAGTTGACCTTGTAAAACTTTCAAAAAGTGTAGATAAAAGAGTTAGAAAGGATTATGAAAGAATAATAGCTTTCAATACCCTATTAATCGGACTAGGCTTGGGTTCATTTATAACAAATACCCAATCAGCCCTCTTGCACAATATATCTACAGTTGCAATAGCAAGCGATAATATGAAAAAATACAAATTTTAAAACCAAAGTTTAATACTTTGGTTTTTTCTTTGGGAAAATTTAATATATTGATTTTATAAATAAATTAAATGGATTATTCTAAATGAACTTATCTTAATTATCTCCTTTATCATTATTAAAAATTTAAAGAATGGAAAAAAACTATGAAAAATGTATGGTAGAAATAAGCAAATCGTTTTTTTATAAGGAGAAAATATGTTCAATTTTAGAAATGACTATTCTGATATTTGTTATCCAGAAATTTTAGATTATATAAAGGAAAATCTTGACCAAATAAATCCAGGATATGGGGTTGATGATCACAGTAAAAATGCTGAAAAATTAATCAAAGAGAAATTAGAAGATGAAAATGTTGATATTTATTTTATTCATGGGGGAACAGGAGCAAATATTCTTGGGGCAAGTGTTGGAATGATGCCTCAAGAATCAATAATTGCTGCTACAAGTGGCCACATTGAAGACCAAGAAGCTGGAGCAATCGAGGCTTGTGGAATAAAAATTGAAACAATTCCAACAGATGATGGAAAGATTACAAAAAAATTATTGGAAGGAAAATATAAATCTTTTACCAATGAACACCACACAGTACCAAGAAAACTTTATATATCAAACACAACAGAAGTTGGGACTCTTTATAGTAAAAAAGATTTAGAAGAGCTTTACGATTTTTGTAAAAAACACGACTTATATTTATTTATGGACGGGGCAAGACTAGCACACGCCATGGCAAATGAAAAATCAGACTTAAAATTTAAAGATTTGACCAAACTTTGCGATATATTTTATTTTGGAGGAACCAAAAACGGTCTGATGTTTGGAGAAGCCCTTGTAATTGTAAATGATAATTTAAAGAAAAATTTCAGAAATTTGCAAAAACAAAAAGGAGCTATGCTTGCCAAAGGATTTATAACAGGAATGATGTTTGAAAGACTATTCCAAGATGATTTGTATATAAAAGGAGCAAAAAAAGCCTACAAAATGGCAGAAAAATTGGCAAAAGGCTTTGAAGAAAAAGGCTACAAACTTGCCTATAAATTTGAATCAAACCAAGTTTTTGTAGAAATTTCAGATGAAGATATAAAAAAATGGGAAGAATTTGCTTATTTTGAAGTAGGAGAAAAAAGAGAAGATAAATTTGTTGCAAGATTTGTAACAACCTACAAGAGCCAAGAAAAAGAAATCGAAGAATTTTTAGAAAGGATATAAAATGCATTACACAGGACAAGTTTATAGACCTCCTCTTGAAGCCTATACTCCACTTTTAGAAGTGACATATGGATGTTCTCATAATAAATGTGCCTTTTGTACCATGTATCATATGACAAATTTTGGGATTTCACCTTTAAAAGATATAGAAAGTGATATTTTAGAAATTTCCATGACCTATCCAAGGCCAATTGAAAGAATTTATTTATTAAATGGAGATCCTTTCGTTCTTTCAACAGAAAAATTGGTAGAAATTGCCGATTTAATCCATAAATATATACCAGAAGTAAAAACCATAACATCCTACGCAAGTTTTTATAATTTAAAAAATAAAACCAAAGAAGATTTAAAACTTTTGAGAGAAAAAGGCTACAACGAACTTTGGTTTGGAGTAGAAACAGGGTATCAAAAAGTCCTAGACTGGCTTGATAAGGGAGCTGATCTTGACGATTATAAAGATGGTATAGAAAAAATGAAATATGCAAACATGACCTACAACGCCATAGTAATGCAAGGAGTTGCAGGAAATGGAAATTCAATAGAAAACGCAAGAGAAACGGCAAAATTTTTAAACCTCTATCCACCAATAGGAATTTTTATAATGAGCACAGACGTCCAAAGAGGATCAAAATTATATAAAATGAGAGAAGAAGGAGATTTTAAAGAAACAAGTAACAGGGAAAACCTAGAAGAACAAATAGAATTATTAAAAAATCTAGATGTGCCAGGAGACGTTCTCTATTCATCAGGCCACATAGTAAATCTTGTAAAAGTAACATCTCACATGAGAAACAAAGAAAAAATGATAAAAAAATTAGAAGACGCCCTAGAAAATCTAGACGAAAAAATCCTAGATTCAAAAAATAAGGGCAGGGCTATTTAGACTGTATGGTCTAATAGCCTTATTTTTTTCATATCTTTTTCTTCAAATAATCCCAAATCATAGTGGTTGGTTATTATTATTTTTTTGCCATTTTTGTTTAAATCTTTGATTAAATTTGCTATGTATTTTGCTTTTTCTTTATCAAGTTCGTTAAAGGGTTCATCTAATAGGTATAATTTTTTATCAGTAAATAAGAGTAAAATTAAGTATAAAAATTTAAATTCTCCACCTGATAGGTGGTAGAGGGTTTTATCGAAATTTTCATTAATAAAATTATTTATGTAAGAATT
>URRX01000065.1 GCA_900550345.1 uncultured Anaerococcus sp.
TAAAAAACTGACCTCCTTTAGTTAGTTTTTGGTCTAACTTTTGGGGGTCAGTTCAACATTTTAGCTTGTCTTTTTACATTAATAAAATCAATCGATTTATCTACTTGTTATTTTTTAGATGATTTTAAATTTAAATATTTAATTTTTCTAGAAATTTCTATTTTTCTTCCTGTGTTAAATATTTCTTATTTGATAAATAAAATTTAAAGCATTTTTTTAAGAAATTGTCCTGTATATGATTTTTTACATTTTGCTATTTTTTCTGGTGTGCCTGTTACTAGGAGTTCTCCTCCTCCGTCGCCTCCCTCAGGGCCTAGGTCTATTATATGGTCGGCTACTTTTATTACGTCTAGGTTGTGTTCAATTACTACAACCGTGTTGTTTTGGTCGACTAGTCTGTTTAAAACTTCTATTAATTTGTGGACGTCTGCCATGTGAAGGCCTGTTGTTGGTTCATCCAAAATGTATAGAGTTTGGCCTGTTGATCTTTTTGCAAGCTCGCTTGCAAGTTTTACTCTTTGGGCTTCTCCTCCAGAAAGTTCTGTTGATGGTTGGCCTATTTTTATATAGCCAAGTCCTACGTCATAAAGTGTTTGTAATTTTCTTACTATTGATGGGTGGTTTTCAAAAAATTTGAGGGCTTCTTCTACTGTCATCTCCAAAACTTCTGATATATTTTTTCCCTTGTATTTTACTTCTAGGGTTTCTCTGTTGTATCTTTGCCCATGGCAAACTTCACAAGGAACATAAACATCTGGCAAGAACATCATATCAACTTTTATTGTTCCGTCCCCCTTACAAGCTTCACATCTTCCTCCTTTTACATTGAAGGAAAATCTTCCCTTATCAAAGCCTTTCATTTTTGCCTCGGTTGTCATGGCAAATACGTCTCTGATATTATCAAATAATTTGGTGTAGGTGGCTGGATTTGATCTTGGTGTTCTTCCTATTGGGGATTGGTCTATGGAAATTATTTTGTCAATTTGGTCTACCCCTTCGATTGAATCGTGTTTTCCTGGGTGAGTTTTAGATTTGTTTAATTTTTTGGTGACTGATTTGTACAAAATTTCATTTACCAAGGAAGATTTTCCCGATCCTGATACTCCTGTTACTGCTGTAAATGTTGATAAAGGAAATTTTACATCAATTCCTTTTAAGTTATTTTGTCTTGCATTTTTTACTTCTATATATTTGTCCCATTTTCTTCTTTCTTTTGGTACTGGAATTTTTTCTTTTCCTGAAAGATAGGCACCTGTGATTGATTTTTTTGATTTTTTTATATCATCTAGACTACCTTTAGCTACAATTTCTCCTCCATGAACTCCTGCTTTTGGTCCAATGTCTACAAGATAATCTGCAGCTTTCATGGTATCTTCGTCATGTTCTACAATTATTAGCGTATTTCCAATATCTGTTAAATTTCTAAGTGATTTTATTAATTTATCATTATCTCTTTGGTGAAGTCCTATTGATGGTTCGTCTAATACATAGCAAACTCCAACAAGACCTGATCCAATTTGGGTTGCAAGTCTTATTCTTTGACTTTCTCCACCTGAAAGGGTTGAGGCTGACCTTGATAGGGAAAGATAACCAAGGCCTACGTCTTGTAGGAATTTCACCCTTGCCTTTATTTCTTTTATTATTAATTCGGCGATTTTTTCTTTCATTGGTGAAAGTTTTAAATTATCAAAAAAATCTATGGTTTTGTCTACTGACATATTTGCAATTTCTGAAATTGACTTGCCGTCAACTTTTATGGCAAGTATTTCATCTTTTAATCTTTGGCCGTGACAAGTTTTACATTCTTCCTCGCTCATAAAGCCTCTCATTCTTTTCTTTTGAGCGTCTGAATTTGTTCTTTCGTATCTGTCGGATAAGTTTTTGATTGCACCTTCAAAATGACCTGTGTATTTTTTTCTTCCAGAAAAATGACTGTCAAAGGTAAAAGAAACTTCTTTTTTTGTTCCATACAAAATTTCATCTATCATTTTTTTTGGTGCATTTTTAATCGGCTCATCAAGGGAAAATTTGTGGTTTTTGGCAATAGCCTTAATCATTTCGTTATAATAAGTTCCTTTTCCACTTGTGGCATATGGGTCTATTGCTCCTTCATTTATAGAAAGATTTTTGTCTGGAATTACAAGATCTGGATCAATTTGCAAATGAAATCCTAGTCCATTACATTCTGGGCACATTCCTTGGGGAGCGTTGAATGAAAACATATTTGGTGTAATTTCTGGAAGGGAAACATGGCCATCAGGACAAGCAAGTTTTGATGATAATATAAAATCTTCTCCGTCTATTACATTTATTTCTACTAGTCCGTCTGTAAGTTCAAGGGCAGTTTCCAAAGAATCTGCAAGTCTTGATTCAATCCCATCTTTTATCACAATTCTATCTACAATTATTGATATATCGTGTTTTTTTGTTTTTGAAAGTTCAATTTCTTCTTCTATATCATACCTTTCCCCGTCAATCATAACTCTTACATATCCCATTTTTTGGATATTTTGAAGTTTCTTTTTGTGTTGACCCTTTTGAGCCCTTACTACTGGGGCAAGTATTTGGATTCTTGTTTTATTTTCAAGTTTTAAAATCCTATCTACCATTTGGTCGATTGATTGGGCCTCGATTTTTTTTCCACAAACGGGACAATAAGCATCTCCAATTCTTGCAAATAATAATCTATAATAATCATAAATTTCTGTTACTGTTGCAACTGTTGATCTTGGGTTTCTATTTGTAGTTTTTTGGTCGATTGAAATTGATGGAGAAAGTCCTTCGATTGTATCAACATCAGCCTTGTCCAAATTTCCCAAAAATTGTCTGGCATAGGATGATAGACTTTCTACATACCTTCTTTGACCTTCGGCATAAATTGTATCAAAAGCCAAGGTGGACTTTCCCGATCCGGAAAGTCCAGTAAAAACAATCATTTTATCTCGAGGTAAGGTCAAATCAAGATTTTTTAAATTATTTGTCCTTGCCCCCTTTATTACTATTTTATTTTCACTCATTTATACCTCCGTATATTGTCTTTTGGTTTTTATTACATTGATTTATAGTCAGTTTGAAATCTAGAAAAAGTAAATTAAAAGATAAGTTTAACTCAAGAGATCTCTCCACTCACTTTGCACGATGAATCGGGATAAACAACCGAAATCAACGGTTGTTTATCTGGTCGAGATGGTACCTAGCTTTTTTTTATTTAAAAAATATTATTTAAATTACGCTATGACCCATCTCGACTAGATAAATGTACCTTGATTTGGTACATTTATCCCTAAAACTAAGTGCGAAAGCACGAAGAAGTTTGTAAAACAAACGTGTTTTGGTGTGAGTGAAACGAACGCATGGAGAGATCTCACTAAATTTTTTAGATGGTAGATAACTTGTTTTTCTCTCTATAAATATATTTCTTAATTCTACTTTTTAAATTTCTTTGAATTTTATACTCCCGCAAAGTCTCTTTTCATTTTTGCTATTTGATCTCTTAGTGAAGCTGCTTTTTCAAAATCTAGCTCTTCTGCAGCAGCATACATTTCTGATTCCAAATTTATAATAATATTCTCAATTTGTTCTTGTGAAAATTCTTCTTCAACTTCTTCAATTTCTTTTGTAGATTTTGTTACTTGGATAATTTCAGAAATATTTTTCTTAATTGTCGTTGGAGTTATGCCGTGTTTTTCGTTAAATTCTGTTTGGATTTTTCTTCTTCTTTCGGTTTCATCAATGGCTTTTTTCATTGATTTTGTAATTTTATCAGCATACATTATTACATGACCTTCTGAGTTTCTAGCTGCCCTTCCTATGGTTTGGATAAGGGAAGTTTCACTTCTTAAAAATCCTTCTTTGTCTGCATCTAAAATTGCAATTAAAGAAACTTCTGGCAAATCTAGTCCCTCACGAAGAAGGTTTATTCCAACTAAAACATCAAATTTTCCAAGTCTTAAATCTCTAATAATTTCACTTCGCTCTATTGTTTTTATATCCGAATGGAGATATTTTACCTTGATTCCATTTTCTGATAAATAATCTGTCAAATCTTCTGCCATTCTTTTTGTAAGAGTTGTAACAAGAACTCTTTCTTTTTTCTCAATTGTTTGATGAATATTTTCTATAAGATCATCAATCTGATTTTCTACTGGTTTAACGTCAATCAATGGATCTAAAAGTCCAGTTGGTCTTATGATTTGTTCTACAACATCTCCACCGGTTTTTTCCATTTCATATGGACCTGGGGTTGCTGAAACATAGATTGTTTGATTTATTAATTTTTCAAATTCCGGAAATTTTAAGGGTCTATTGTCAAGAGCTGAAGGAAGTCTAAATCCAAAATCAACAAGATTTTGTTTTCTTGACCTATCTCCTTCATACATTCCTCCAACTTGTGGAATTGAAACGTGAGATTCGTCAACAAAAAGTACAAAATCGTCTGGAAAATAATCTATTAATGTATAAGGTCTAGATCCTGGTGCTCTTTGGGACAAATGTCTTGAATAATTTTCTATCCCTGAACAAAAACCAATTTCTTCAAGCATTTCTATATCATAATTTGTTCTTTGTTCAAGCCTTTGTGCTTCTACTAATTTATTTTCATTTTCAAGTTCAGCTAGTCTTTCTTTTAATTCTTCCTTAATTGTTGTAATTGCTGCAGCTGCTTTTTCTGCACTTGTTGCATAGTGACTTGCAGGATAAATATATCCATGAGAGATATGACTTACAACTTTTCCTGTCAATGAATCAAATTCTGAAATCCTATCTATTTCATCTCCAAAAAATTCTACTCTAATGGCTTTTTCTTCGTTTCCTGCTGGAAAAATATCTAAAACATCTCCTCTTTTTCTAAAAGTTCCACGAGAAAAATCAAAATCATTTCTTACAAATTGTCTTTCAATTAATTCTTTCATTACTTCTTCTGGAGAAATTTCTTGGCCAGGTCTTAATGATAAAACTAATTTTCTATATTCCTCTGGATCTCCCAAGCCATAAATACAAGAAACACTAGCCACAATTATTACATCGCGTCTTTCAAAAAGACTCATGGTTGCTGAGTGTCTCAACTTATCAATTTCATCATTTATTGAAGAATCTTTTGCAATATAGGTATCAGTTGCAGCAACGTAAGCTTCTGGTTGGTAATAATCGTAATATGAAACAAAATATTCAACGGCATTGTCTGGGAAAAATTCCTTAAATTCTGTAAATAATTGGTAGGCTAGTGTTTTGTTATGAGCAAGAACAAGAGTTGGTCTTTGGATATCTTGTATTATATTTGCCATAGTAAAAGTTTTACCAGATCCTGTAACTCCTTGGAGAATTTGATGGTGTTTTCCTTCTTTAATACCATCTGCAAGTTTTTTGATTGCCTGAGGTTGATCTCCTTTTGGAGTGTAGTCTGATTTTATAGTAAATTTATTTTCATTCATTTTACACTTCCTTTATGTAAATTTATCTTTAAATTTCTAATAATTTATATCTGTTTTCGTCTTTTCCAATATACACTTTCACTTTCTAAATTCAACTTATTTACTAGGGATTGAAAGCCTTATTTCTTGCTACAAATCTCCCTTTCTGCTATAATTTTTTGTGAATGAAATTAAAGGAGGGAGTATGGAAAAATCATTTGAAAATGTTTCGAATAATGATTTATTTGATTTGGCAGATTTATTTAAAGTTTTTTCTGATTCTACAAGAATTAGAATTTTGTTTTCTTTGTTTGAAAATGAAAAAAATGTAAATGCAATTTCAAAGGAATTAGGAATAAGCCAATCTGCAATAAGCCATCAACTAAGATATTTAAAAGATTCAAATTTGGTAAAAAGTAGAAGAAATGGTCAATCAATTTTTTATGCTCTTTCTGATAGCCATGTGGAATTTATTATTAAACTTGGTTTGGAACATTTGTATGAATATAAATAATTTTGATTAATTTCAAAATTTTGTGAGAGGATAGATTTTTATGGAACTATTTAAAAATATGAAAAAGGATAGAAAAAAAGATTTTTTTAAGCTTACTTTTTTTGCTATATTGATTTTTTTTACTACTTATTCAGAAAAAATTTATGGTAATAGCCACTTTATTTTTACAGCTTTTCTTTTAATTTATATTTTTTTGATTGAAAATATATTTCTAGATGCGATTGATGCAATTTCAAAAAAAAATATTACCGATGAGAATTTTCTAATTAGTATTGCAAGTTTTACTGCATTTATTATGGGACATTTTTCTCAAGCTTGTATTATAATTTTTCTTTTTGAATTGGGACAAATTTTTATTGGTCTTTCTAATGATAGAATAAATTCAAATATTAAGGAGATTATTGACATTGTCCCAAAAAAAGTAAATAAGCTTAAAAAAGACGGATCATTAGCACAAATTGATATAAGAAAAATTAAAGTGGGTGACATAATCCTTGCTAAGGATGGAGAAAAAATTGCCGTTGATGGTATTGTTCTTGATGGAGAGGGACTTTTGGATACTTCTTTTTTGACAGGTGAATCAATGCCAATAGATGTTAGAAAAAACAGCAAAATTTTATCTTCTTCTGTTTTAAAAACTGGAATGATAAAATATAGGGCCGAAAGTGTTTTTGAAGATTCTATTGCTCGTAAAGTAATAGATATAATTAAAAATTCATTTAATAAAAAATCTAATAGTGAGAAACTAATAAGTAAATTCACAAAGATTTTTACCCCCTTTCTTGTAGCTATAGCAATTTTTCTTGCCCTAGTTCCTCCAATTTTGGGAGGAAATTTCTGGCGATTTTTACAAAAATCTGTAAGTTTTTTAATTATTTCTATGAATATTTCTATTATAATAAGCCTTCATTTAACTTATATATCAGGGCTAATACTTTGTAGAAAAAATAAAATCATTGTAAAACAATCAAAATATCTTGAAAATTTGATTGATTGTGATTATTTTTATACTGAAAAAACAGGGACTTTGACTTATGGAAATTTTGAGATAAAAGATATTATTTACTACTCAGACTATAAGAAAAATTTAATCTTAGATTATTTATATAATTTATCAAAATTATCCAATCATCCAATAGCAAAGGCTCTTGTGGAAAATCTTAGAAGAAGAGATAATCCTTCATATTTTATAGCTAGTGAAAATCTAAATGGACTTGGCATTTGGGCAAAAACTTATGAAAATGAAGAAATAAAAATTGGTTCAAAAGATTTTGTAAATATTGATGAAAATTCCAAAGATAAGGCTGTTTATATGACTATAAATAATATTTTGGTTTGTAAGATAATTTTGGAAGATAAAATTAGAGATGATACAAAAGAAAGTATAGAGTTTTTGAAAAATCAATTTTTAGATATTGCTGTTTTATCTGGAGATAGTGAGGTTAATGTAGAAAATCTTGCCAAAGATCTTTCAATTTCTTATGCAGCAGAACTTAAATCTGATGATAAATTTGAAATCATAAAAAATGAGCAAAAAAATGGTCATAAGATTATTTTTGTAGGTGATGGAGATAATGATAGTCAAATTTTGAAAAAGGCAAATCTTGGAATAAGCATGGGCCAAGTTGGGTCTAATCTTTCTCTTGAAGCATCTGATATCCTTATTTCTGATAAATCTTATTCTAAATTAAAAGATTTGATAAATATTGCAAAAATTGTAGATAAAACTGCCAAGAAAAATCTTATCTTTATAATCTTTGCAAAAATCATTATGATAATATTAACACTTTTAGGCTTTGGATCAATGTTGCTTATAAGTTTTATAGAATTTATTATTTTATTAATTACAATAATTACTTCATTAAATATATTAAATAAAAAAATATAGGAGGATATCCCCCCCTATATTTTTTATACATTTCTAC
>URRX01000066.1 GCA_900550345.1 uncultured Anaerococcus sp.
CCATAATAAATTGGTTTATATCTTTTTAAAGAATCATAGGAGAAAATTGGTAAGTCTCCATTCGCAATTATTTTTACATCATCCAAATTTTTAAGACCACTTAATATTTTTTTATAAACATTATAAATTTCGCCAAATCTATCCATTTGATCTCTAAATATATTTGTTAAGACAACATAATCTGGTTTTAAAAATTTGCTTATTCTAACTAAATTAGCCTCATCTACCTCCAAGACTGCTACTGTTTTTTCATTCTTGTCATTATCTAATAAGCTTGTAATAATTCCTTGAATCATATTTGAACCAGAATCATTTGTAAAAACATGATCATAATGATTTCTCAAAATGTTTGAAATAAAGTGCGTTGTCATTGTTTTTCCATTTGTTCCTGTAACAAAAATAAATTTGGTATTCTCACTTAAAGTATTTAATATATCCTTGTCTAAATTATAAGCAATTTTACCAGGAAGGCTTGTTGCCTTGTGATTTGTAATTTTCAATAAAAATCTGCTTAGTTTTGCAACTTTTATAATTAAATTTTCTTTTATACTCATGAAAAAATTATAACAGAAAATCAAGTACTTAGTCTATTATCTTTTTAAATTGTTTTAAAAAAAAAAGCAAAATAAAAAGACTACAACTATTAGTTGTAATCTATTTTTCTGCGATAATATTTTTAGAAACTTCCATCATCATATAGTCAACTTTATCAGACCACTCAGGATCACTAGCATAAAGCTTTCCTATTGCTTTTGTAGAAATTCCATTATAATATTTGCCATCTTCACTTAAATAATTTTCTTTTAGAAATTTAGCAACGTGAAGTATTGATTCACCTTTGTCTTTAAATTTACTTGCTGCATTTATTGGATCTTGATCAATTGCATTAAATCCAAAAAGATTATTTTTTTCTTTTGCAAGATATGAGTGACCGTTTCCAGTTTCATGTTTTGCCATTGCCATAAGCAAGATAGCATTTACTTGATACTTTTCCTCAGCCTTTTTAAAATCTTTGCCAAGTCCTTTTAAATTAGTATTTTTAAGACCATTTTCAAGTTCATCAGATGTCAAATTAGTCTTATTTGTTAAGTATAACATAGAATTTTGACTAATCTTATCTGAATCATTATTTTTAAATTCTTCTAAATCTTTTTCTAATTTATCAAATCTTTTCAATCTAGATTGCCTCAAACTTAAAGTTTCATTGCTAATTTCGTTTACTCCACCAATCAAATTATCTCTTTTTTCTAAATTTTTGGCAGCAAAAGATGATCCTTCAAAACCTGTAGATAAAACAAGCACAAGGACAATAGCCAAAAGAGATAAAAATGATATTTTAAACTTATTATTTCTTATCATTTTTCTTCCTTTTTTGATATGTAAATAGTAACAAAACTATTACGGAAATTATATCATTCCTTATACTTGTTTGCAAATATTATTTTCTAGAGCCTGGTTTTACAGCTGGTGTATCTTTTAAATCCTCAGGAAGATTATCTGGATCAAAAGTTTCAATTTCTAATTTTGTAGCTGATATTAATTTTAAGCCATTAATTTCATCTACTGATGATCTATTTACAATAGATGTTAAAGCATTTACCTTTGCTCCATATTTTTCAACAACATCTACAGTTTCAAATGAAGATTTACCTGTTGTTATAACATCTTCTACTATAATTACATTTGTTCCTTCTTTTATGTCAAATCCTCTTCTTAAAGTCATTTTGTTATCTACTCTTTCTGTAAAAATCGCATTTACACCCAAGGCTCTTGCTACTTCATAAGCTATAATTATTCCACCCATAGCAGGCCCTACACACAAATCAACTTTTATTCCAGATTCTTTTACTTTTTGTGCAATTTTTTGTGCAACTTCTTGACAATAAGTTGGATTTTCAATTAATTTTGCACATTGTATATATTTTCTTGTATGTTTACCACTTGATAATAAAAAGTGTCCGTCCAAAAGTGCATCTGATTTTTTTAATAATTCTATAGTTCTATCCATTTTAATCCTCCTAAATAATATTTCTTATTTCTTCTAATGAATTTAATTTTTCTTTTTTCATGTAATTTTCTAAATCATCAATTATATTTGTCATTGTATTAAAATCTACAAAATTGCTGGTTCCTACTTGAACAGCACTTGCTCCAGCCATAATAAACTCTAAACAATCTTTGTAATTTGAAATTCCACCCATACCTATTATTGGTAAGTTTGTAGCCTTGCTTGCTTCATACACCATCCTTAAAGCAATTGGTTTTATACATGGACCTGAAAGACCTGCAGTTTTATTTTCAAAAACTGCTTTTTTATTATCTACATCAATTGCCATAGCATTAAAGGTATTTACTAAGGAAATACAATCAGCACCAGAATTTTCTGATATTTTTACAAATTCTTTAATATCACCAACATTTGGAGAAAGTTTAACCATCAATACTTTTTTTGTTGTTTTTCTTACTTTTTCTATTACTTCACATGCTTTTTTAGGATCTGTTCCAAAGGCCATTCCGCCTTCTTTAACATTAGGACAAGATATGTTAAGTTCAATTATTGGAACACTGGTTTTATCTAAAAGTTCACTTCCTTTGACATAATCTTCAACACTATGTCCACCAAGATTTGCAATTGTAACAGCATCTTTTTTTTCTAAAAATGGTAATTCTTCTTTTATAAAATATTCTATACCTGGATTTTGTAAACCAATTGAATTCATAATACCAGCAGCTGTTTCATAAATTCTAATCCCTTTATTTCCCAAATTTTTATGTAGGGTTAGACCTTTTGAAGATATTCCACCAAGTTTGTCTAAATCCATATAATCAGCAAATTCCTTACCAAAACCAAAAGTTCCACTTGCAGCTATTATTGGATTATTAAATTCGATTCCACAAATATTAACTTTTAAACTCATTAGAAAATCTCCTTTGAATCAAATACAGGACCGTCTTTACATACTCTAATAAAATCACCTTTAGAATTTTCTACAGTACAACCAAGACATGCTCCTATACCACAAGCCATGTGCGCTTCCATTGAAATTTGAATTTCTGTATTATTATTTTTATTTGATAAAGTTTTTAACATTGGATTTGGCCCACAAGCATAAATAATATCATATTTTTTGGTATCTATTTTATCAGTTATAAAAATTTTGTCCTTCTTATCAATAGTTACTGTAGTTTTTTCCACATAATCTTTAAAATAATCTGTAAAATATTCCTCATCACTAAAACCCGCATAAAAATCGGCTTTTTTATCAAGAGATTTTGCCAAATATAAAAGTGGAGCTATACCAATCCCACCTGCAACTATTGCAGCTTTTTTTTCTTGTTTTATTTCAAATCCCTTGCCTAAAGGTCCAAGTAATTTTACTTTAGATCCTTCTTTTAAATCACTTAGAATTTTTGTGCCAACTCCCTTTACTTGATATAAGAAAGTTAAAGTTTCTTCATCTTGATCACATACTCCAAATGGTCTAGAAAGAAGTGGTGAGTTTCTAAAGCTATCACATCTTAACATGAAAAATTGACCTGGTTTTGCATTTAATTTTGTTTTTACCTTACAATAGAAAATATCTTGTTTTATTTTTTTATTAAATATTACAGAAGCTTCTCTATAAGATTCCATTATCTTGAATTTCCTTTCTGGTTTCTATACATTTTTCTCTAGCATAAAACCCAACCTTTTCTTCTCCATCTTCAAAATTTTGATAATTTTTAAGTATAGCCCTTGATGAATTTACTACTCCTCCATTTAGAGAATTTAATAAATTATATACATTTAGAGAATCAGCTTTTTGAGCCCCGAAACCAGGTATTAGAAAAAACATATTTTTGTATCTGTTTCTAATCTTTTCAACTTCTTCTTTGTGAGTCGCACCAACAACAAGTCCGATTGGACCATATCCTGATTCATCAATTAATTTATCATTAATTTCTTTTAATTTATCTCCAATTGTATAAAATAATTCGCTATCATCTTTTAATTTTAAACATTCAAAATCATTCGCACCAGGATTAGATGTTCTTAATAAAACAAAAATACCCTTGTCTTTATTTTTAATAAATTCTAAGTATGGAGAAATTGAATCCATTCCCATATAAGGATTAAGAGTCATAAAATCTGCCTCAAAATCTCCAGAAAAATGTGCCTTTGCATATTGGCTTGCACTTTGTGCAATATCTGATCTTTTTACATCTGCAATTGATAACAAATTATTTTCTCTTAAATATGATAGAGTTTTTTTGTAGGCTTTCATGCCTTCTATCCCATATGATTCATAATAGGCTATTTGAACTTTATATATTGCACAAACGTCTTTGGTGTTATCAATTATTTCCTTATTAAAATCAAATATTTGATCACAAATACTTTTATTTTCTTTCATTTTTGCTGGAATATAATCGACAGATGTGTCTAGTCCTACACAAACAAAGCCATTTTCTTCGATTTTCTTATAAAGTCTTTCTATTAATGTCATATTTTAAAATTCCTTTCTTATAAACTCTAACAATTTGACCATCTAATTTTTTATCTATAAATAATGAATTTTTTGACTTAGATAAAATATCTTCTTCTTTATATATATAAGTTTTATCTAAATCTATTAATGTAAAATCAGCTAAATATCCTTCTTCTATTTTTCCTTTTTTAATTTCTAATAATCTTGATGGATTTGTACTCATTATCCTAACTAAATCATTTAATGAAATTATTCCGCTTTTAACTAAAGTCATATATGATGTAGAAAAAGCTGTTTCAAGGCCAATAAACCCTGGTTTTCCTTCATTTTTTTCTTCTTTTGTATGAGGTGCATGGTCTGTTGATATACAATCAACATAACCTTTTTTTATCATTTCAATTAGGGCTAATCTATCTTTTTCTTTTCTAATTGGTGGATTTACTTTTAAATCATTTCTTTCCGAAAAATAAATATGATGAGGCGTTACCTCGCAGGTAATTTTTGCTCCTAGATCTTTAAAATGCTTTATAGCTTTAATTGATCCTTTTGTAGATACGTGAGAAAAATGAATTGGAACATCCATTTTATATGATAGATAACAATCTCTTAATGTCATTAGATCTTCAGCTATTTCATAATCATATTTTGATATTTCCTTACATTCCTCATGTAGTGTAAATTTAAGCTTATTTTCTTTAGCAATTTTAATAGCTTGGTACATGGAAAAATCATCATCAACTCCCTTACCGTCATTTGACAAAAATAAAAGGCCTTTTGGCAAGTCCTTTAAATGGGATAAATCATTACTTTTGAAATCTTTTGTAATTGAGAAAACTTGTTTAATATCAATTAAATCTAAATCTTCTGCTCTTTTTATAATATCTTCATATACCTTTTTGCTTGAAACAATAGGATTCGTATTTGGCATTAAATTTACTGTAGTATATCCACCTTTAAGAGCGGACATTGATCCTGTTTTTAAATCTTCTTTGTAAGTAAAACCCGGATCTCTAAAATGTGTGTGCATATCCACAAAGGAAGGAACCAAGATTAGACCATTACAGTCTATAATCTCAGTTTCTTCATCAGATTTAAATTTTTTGGTAATGAACCCGTTTTCTACAAAAATGTCTCTCCTTGATATTTTTATATCATCAATTCCAACAAGGTTTGTAAAAATTTGTTTCATTATTCCTCCACATCATATATATGATCACAATATGCACATTTATACATTTTTTCTTCTCTATCAATCAAGATAAATTTACTCTTTATATTTCTTTCATTAGTTGTTACACAAGAAGGATTTTGACATTTTAAAATCCCTTCACTAATTTCTGGTAATTCTAAACTCTTTTTTTCAATAACTTTCTCATCTTCAATAAAGTTTACTATTGCACTTGGATCTATAATTGATACAGCATCTAGATTGATATCTAAATTATTTGCAATTTTTACAATGTCCTTTTTTCCTTGAGAAGTTGAATTTGCATTTAATATTAACGCAACTTCATCTTCAAGTTCATCCAAATGTAAAAGATTAAAAATTTTGATTCCTAATCCTGGTTTTATATGATCTATTACAATTCCTCTATTTAATGAAGTAATCTCAAGCATTATTTGCCTCCAATAATTTTATAATTAGTGCCATCCTAGCATACATTCCACATTTAACTTGTTTAAAATATAAAGCTCTAGGATCATCATCTACATCTTTATCAATTTCATTTACTCTTGGTAATGGATGTAAGATCGCAAGATCTTTTTTAGCATTGGCTAATTTTTCTTTATTTAGAACATAAGAATCTTTCAATCTTGTATATTGATTATCAGAGAAGAATCTTTCTTTTTGAATTCTTGTCATATATAAAATATCAAGATCATCAATAGAATTATCTAGACTTCTTTTTTCTATGTAGTCAATATTATTTTTTTCAAATACACTTTTTTTAATATAATTTGGAAGTTTTAATTCATCTGGAGATATTAAAACATACTCATTATTATCAAATAAGGTCATTACTTTTAATAAAGAATGAACTGTTCTTCCATATTTTAAATCTCCACAAATACCAATTTTTAATCCTTCAAGTCTTTTTTTATAAGTTGAAATTGTAAGAATATCTGTAAGAGTTTGAGTTGGATGTTGGTGTCCACCATCACCAGCATTTATTATTGGACAATCAGAAGTTTCTGATGATAATTTTGCAGCTCCTTCTTGTGGATGACGCATAGCAATTACATCTACGTATTGGCTAACTGTTTTTATTGTATCTTGTAGGCTTTCACCTTTAGATTGGCTTGACGCTTTTGGATTTGAAAATCCTTCAACGCTACCTCCAAGTCTTAGCATAGCTGATTCAAAAGAAAGTCTTGTTCTAGTAGAAGGCTCAAAAAAAAGAGTCCCTAATAACTTTCCATTACAATAATTGGAAAATTGTTGAGGACTCTTCATTATGTCTTCTGCTAAATCAATTATTTCAAGTAAATCATCTTTATATAAATCTTCTGCACTTAACAAATTTTTAATCTTTAGCATTTGACACTCCTTTTTTCGTTTTTTCTATTATAACAAAAGAGTTTTTTTACGTCAAGATTTATTTTCGTTTTTCTATTAATTCGTTTATTGATTCACTTGTAACATTTTTTCTATCAATTTCAAATTCATCTAATATTTCTTCCAATAAATTTATATTTGTAAATTCAATTTCCATATAAGGATCAGGATAAACTTCTTTAGACCAAATATCTATGTCAAATCTTTGTTCCTTGTATTTATAAGATATTCTTTTCTTATCTCCTACATACCTTTCTTTTAAGCCAATTTCTTCTAAAATTTTTACCATATTTGAAATTGAATCAATTCTTGTAGTATATTCGTTATTAACTCTAATGTTATCTTTATTATCTACTGATTCTTTAAAAGTTAATTCAATTTCATCTTTTTTCCCATCCAAAGATTTTTCTCTTATTCTTAAATAACCATTAGAAAATTCCTTAGAATTTTGAGGTGCAAATGTATGGTTTTTTTGAATTTCTACTCCAAGATATTCTGCGCCTTTTTCTTTTAATTTCTTTTCAATTTCATCGATATCAATATTTAATACTTTAATTTCTAACTCTCTGTCCATTAACTTATCCTTTCTGGTTTAAAATCTAAATAATCTCCTGCCACACATTTTATTTCTATATCATCTACTATACCTTCAAAAATTTGTTTATGACCAGGTCCATGTAGATGTCCATACATCAAACATTCTACTTTAAAATCCCTACAAATTCCAAAAAATTCATTTAATCTTTTATTACTGTTGATTGGAGGATAATGAAGCATTACAATTTTTTTATTATTTTTATTGTTATAT
>URRX01000067.1 GCA_900550345.1 uncultured Anaerococcus sp.
ATAAATAAAGATTTAGAAAGGAAAAAGAATGAATAAAAAAGCAATTATATTAGCACTATCAATTATTATGCTAACAGGATGTGGGAAAAAGACAGAAGATACAAATTCAACAAAAAGTAATAAATCTTCTGTAGAAAGTAGCGAAAAAGTTAAAGATGATAATAAATCTAATACAAATAAAGAAAAGGAAAATAAAGAAGCTGAAAAAATTGATGATGATAGCTTTGTTAATACAAAAAATATAGGAAAAACTATAGGTAATGATCAACTTGATTATGAAATTAAAAAAGCTGGTGTAAAAGAAAACGAATATACAACTGGTCCATTTAAAGTTAAAATCACTGGTGTTTCTGCTGGAACTATGACTCCAAAAACAGAAGAAATGAAATCTTTTTTACAAGATAAAGAAAATACCCAAGTGATAATTTTATTTGCAACTGTTGAAAATACAGAAGACAAAAGGGCTAATTTATACTTAAATCAATCACTAATAACAACAGATACACAAGAACAACTAGAACCAGATTTATTATTATCTGAGGGAAGTGGAGAATTTTTGTCTGCTGTAAAACAAGATATGACTATGGTATATTATCCAAAAACTGATGTTGAAAGAACCAAAGAAATTGTTCTTCATGTTGAAGCTCCAAGCGATGAAAATTTTGAAACTATAGGAGATGAACTTAATATTACAATAACATTTAATGATAAAGGCGAATTTGAATCTATTAAATAATTATTAAATCTATTATTTTATTCTTAATTAATAAAAAATTTTATACATCAAAAAACTGCCACATTAATGTGGCAGTTTTTATATATTTTAAGATTATTTTTGATCTTTTGCTTTTTGAACTTCTTCTCTTCTTTTTTTCATTGATTCGAAGATTCCTTCTACTAAAGCATCCATGTCTGGTTCTTTTGCAGATTTTAGTGATGAAACTATATTTACTTGTTCTGGAAGAACATCTATCAATTTCATTTCTTCGTCCAAGAATTTTTCCATTTTTTCTCCAGCTGTAGGAGCCCAAGAACCATTATCCATTATAGAAATTGCTCTATTTTGTACGTTAAGAGCTGCCATATCATGGATAAAGTCTTTCATTTTTGGATAAATTCCAAGGTTGTATGTTACTGATGCAAGAACTATATTTGAATATTTAAATGCATCTGAAATCAAATATGAAACGTCTGTGCTTGATACATCTCTTAAAGAAATATTTGTCATTCCTTTTTCAGCAAGTTTTGATGCTAAAGCTTGAGCTGCATATTCTGTATTTCCGTACATTGATGCATAAGCAATTAATACACCTTCTTCTTCAGGTTGATAACTTGACCATTTGTTATATTTATCTAAGATATAACCGAAGTCTTTTCTCCAAACAAGTCCGTGAAGTGGGCAGATATATTTGATATCAAGTCCAGCAGCTTTTTTAAGAACTGATTGAACAAATGTACCATATTTACCTACTATATTTGTGTAGTATCTTCTTCCTTCATCTAACCAATCTCTATCCCAATTTACTTCATCAGCAAAAAGTCTTCCGTCATTAGATTTAAATGAACCAAATGCATCTGCTGAGAATAAAACTTTATCAGTTAAGTCATAAGTCATTAAAACTTCTGGCCAGTGAACCATTGGTGCTTCTACGAATGTATATTCGTGTTTACCAAATGAGATTGAATCTCCTTCTTTAACTTCTATATATCTATCATCTACATGGTATCCAAATTGTCTCATAAATAAGATAGCTTTTTCACTAGCGATTATTTTTACATTTGGATAATAGTGTAGCATTAATTCGATTGCTGAACAGTGGTCTGGTTCCATGTGTTGGATAATCATATAATCAAGATCACGATCTCCAAGTACTCTTGATACATTTAATATATATTCTCTTGTAATAGACCAGTCAACTGAATCTATCAATACTGTTTTTTCATCCATTAAAAGGTATGAGTTGTATGAAACACCGTCTATAGGAAAAATATTTTCAAATAGAGCAAGTCTTCTGTCATCTCCACCTACATAATATAAGTCATCTGTAACTTTTCTAACTGTATACATATATTCCTCCTACTACTTTCTATCTTCTGGTACATCCATTTTAATGAATTGATCTTTACCTTCTCCTGAAACTGGTGAAACCCAAGAATCTGGTAATTTATCGAATGGTGTTCCTGGTTCAATTCCATTTTCTGGATCTCCTTCTTCTGGATTGTATTCATATCCTGAACCTAAATCTACATAGATTGGATTTGTAGGAGCCATTTTTCTTGGTTTTGATCTTTTGATTTTTTTCATAGGTGGTGCTGGTTTCTTTTCTTCACCATTGTCTAATTCTTTTATTAGAAGTGGAAGAATTTCCATAGCATCTCCAACTATACCATAATCGCAGTTATTGAAAATTGGTGCATTTTTAGAATTATTGATTGCAACAATTGTTGAAGCATTTTTGATTCCTTTTAAGTGTTGTCCTGCTCCAGATACACCTACACCAATGTATAAGTTTCCTTTAAATGTTTGTCCACTCATACCAACATATCTATTAATATCAACATATTTTAATGTTTCTGCTACTGGTCTTGATGATGAAATAGCTGCACCTGCTTGATAAGCTAAATCTTCTATCAATTTCATATTTTCTTTATCACCTATACCACGTCCTGCTACTACTATTCTTTCAGCATCTGGTATTGGTGTGTAAGGATCAATTCCTACAGTAAAGTCATATCCGTCCTTTTGAAGTGCTGCCACAAGCTTTTTAACTGCTTCTTTAGGATCTCCCTCATAGATTTCTCCTTTTCTGACTCCGGCAATGGGTCCAGATTTTTTGTTAGATCCAACAGTTTTAACTTTTGGTGCTCTACCAACAGTATGAGCTCCTACAACAACTCTCATTATTTCATTTGTACCTTCATAGATTTGTGTAATCTTAGAATCTCTGTAGAATCTTTCAACATCGATACCTTTGATAAATCCAGAACCACCGTACATTTGTAATGCTTCATTTGTAATTTTTGATGCAAGATCAGAAGCAAATTGTTTAGCCATAGCTGCATCTGCAGAATATCTTTCGTGATTTTCTTTCATTTCAGCAGCAGAATAAATCATAAGTCTTGCAGCTTTTAGATATGTTGCCATATCAGCAAGTTTAAATGTATTTGCTTGAAGGTGAGCTATTGGCATACCAAATTGTTCTCTTTCTTTAGCATATGATAGAGCTGATTCATAAGCACCTTGAGCTATACCTAGAGCTTGTGATGCTATACCAATTCTACCGCCGTCAAGAGTTGCCATAGCAATTTTAAATCCTTGGCCTTCTTTTCCAAGTAGATTTTCTTTAGGAACTTTTACATTATCAAAATGTAATTCGGCTGTACATGAAGATCTAATACCTAATTTGTCGTAATGATCAGAACATGTAAATCCTTCCATGCCTTTTTCAACAATAAATGCTGAAATACCATGAGTTCCAATTCCTGGAGTTGTTACTGCAAATACTACATATGTATCTGCTTTTGGAGCGTTAGTAATAAATATTTTTTTACCATTTAATATATATCTTTCGCCATCCAAATCTAATTCAGCTGTTGTTTCAGTTCCACCTGCATCAGATCCAGCATTTTCTTCTGTAAGACCGAATGCACCGATTTTTTCACCTTTTGCTAAAGGAGTTAAATATTTTTTCTTTTGTTCTTCAGTACCAAAAGCAAAAATTGGCCAAGAACCTAAAGATGTATGTGCAGAACAAATTACTCCAACACCGCCATCTACTCTTGATAATTCTTCAACTGTGATCGCATAGCTCATTACGTCTAAACCTTGACCACCGTATTTCTTAGGATAAGGAATTCCTAAAAATCCTAATTCTCCCATTTCCTTTACAATTTCGTCAGGAAATTCATTGTTTTGATCAAGTTCAAAAGCTATTGGTTTAACTTTTTCTTCAGCAAATTCTCTGACTTTTTTACGTAAAGCTTCATGCTCATCTGTTGTTTTAAAAAGCATATATTCCTCCTAAAAAAATATAATATCCATTTTTGTTTTACAATATAATTCTATACTGAAAATGTTTTTTTGTCAACACAATTTATTTTTATAAAGAAAAATAATATTAATAAAAAAACACTGAATATATAATTTTTGTAAAACTCGTCATAGTAAATATATATCCTAAATCTCTATATTTAATCAATATTTTTAATTTTTTTAAAAATTTATTTCTTCTATTAAAAAATTATTTAAATATAAAATTCAAGAAAAAGTTTTCTAGGAAGATTACTTAAATTTAAATGTTCGAATGCTTTGTTTTTTATTTAATTTTATTTTTAATAAGGTATAATAATTCTAAGAAAAATATAATTTTGGAGGTTATATGCAATTTATAAAAAAAGTTTATGACAATATTTATTGGGTAGGCGCCAATGATAGAGCTTTAAAAAGATTTGAAAATATGTTTACCCTACCTAATGGCGTTTCTTACAATTCATATATTATAAAAGATGATAAAAATGTATTGATGGATGGATCTGATTCTTCTGTCATTAGAACTTATCTAGACAATGTTGAAGCAGCACTTGATGGTGAAGATTTGGACTATATTGTAGTTCAACACATGGAACCTGATCATTGTGGATCTATTGATTTTATTCTTGATAAATATCCTAACTGTAAATTTGTTGGAAATCAAAAAACTATCAAATTTTTCCACCAATTTTACCCAAATGATAAATTTGATGAAGATAGATTTGTTGAAATTAAAGATGGTGATGAATTAAATATTGGTAAAAGAAATTTAAAATTTGTTTTTGCCCCAATGGTTCACTGGCCAGAAGTATTTATGACATATGAAACTACAGAAGGTTTATTCTTCTCAGCAGATGCTTTCGGTTCTTTTGATGTTCTTGAAGGTCATATTTCTGCTAAACACTACATCAAAAAAGAATCATGGCTTGACGAAAATAGAAGATATTATATAAATATAGTTGGAAAACAAGGAAGAATGGTAACAAATCTTCTTAAAAAAGTTTCTGATTTTGAAATTAATGCAATCTTCCCTCTTCATGGACCAGTATATGACGATAAAGAATCTATCGGATTTATTCTTGATAAATATGATAAATGGGCAAATTTCAAACCTGAAACTAAGGGTGTAGAAATTGTATTTTCTTCAATGTATGGAAATACAGAACTTGCTGCTGATGTTTTAGCTTCAAAACTTGATGAACTTGGAGTTGAAGAAATCAAATTATATGATGTTTCAGATACTGATTATTCATATATTATTGCTGATAGCCACAAATATTCAAACCAAGTATTTGTTGCAATGAACTATAATGCAGGTCTTTATCACAAAATGGATGCTCTTTTAAGAGAATTAGTTGGAACTGGATATCAAAATAGACACGTTTCATTTATTCATAACTTCTCATGGGGTGGAAAATCTCTAGAACAAGCAAAAGGAATCCTTGAAAGTGGAAAACATGAATATATAGGAGAAGATTTCATTATAAATTCTTCTATGAAAGATGATCAAGAAAAAACTCTTGAAGATTTAGCTAAAGCTATTAAAGAAGATTTAGATAAGTAAAAAAATATTTATAAAGATGTGAAATTCGCATCTTATAACGTAGATAAATCCTCAAGCACGAATATCTGACTCCAAAAATTGGTGATTATTAAATTCGAAATCAAATCAATTTTTTCCGTATGATATTCTTAGCATGAGGATTTGTATACTTTGTCGACAGTCTGAGATGCGAAATTCGCATCTTTTTTTGTACAAAAAAAGAGCATATTTCTATGCTCTTATTATTTCAGTCTTTTGGTTTGTCTTCTTCTGGAATGTTTTTATTATCATATGGAGATTTGTAAATTGATTCTTTAGCAAATTGTTTTACTGCTTTTCCTGTTTTAAGCTCTGAAATCAAAGTTCCAGGACCTCCAACGCATCCTCCAACACATGCCATTCCTTCTAATAAAAGTCCGTCTTTTCTTCCAAGTTTTGCCATTTGTGCTAATTTTACACAATCAGCAAGTCCTTCTGCTTTTTCGACTTTTACATCTAAATCTGGATTTATTTCTGCAATTCTTCTTTTTACAGCTTCAGCAACTCCACCGCTAACTGCATAATTTCTTCCTGTTTCTGATGCATCTTGCCAGTCTTCATCTACTTTTATTTCTGCAGGATCTATGTCTTTTGCTAAGAACATTCCCATTAATTCTTCATAAGTTATTACATAATCAATTGTTTCTGCAACTTCTGGTCTTCTTGCTTCAAGTTTTTTAGAAATACATGGACCTATAAAAGCTACTTCCGCTTGATCATCTATTTTTTTGATATGTTTTCCTGAATAAATCATAGGTGTTGATGATTCAGAAATTTTATCATTTATTTCTGGGAATTTTTTCTTTACCATTAATTTCCATGAATAGCAACATGATGTTCCCATAAATGGAATTTTTTCTGGAACACTTTCTACATATTCGTGTGCCTCATTTAAAGTAGTTAAATCTGCACCTAGTCCTACTTCTATTACATCTTTAAAACCTAATTGTTTTATTGCTTCTTTTATTTGAACTGGAGATGCCATTTGTCCAAATTGTCTTACAAATGAAGGAGCAACTATAGCATATACATGTTCATGATTATTTAGTGCTTTTGCTAATTGGTAAATTTCTGTTTTATCAGAAATCGCTCCAAAAGGACAAGCTGTTATACATCTTCCGCAAGCAACACATTTGTCATCATCTATCTCTGCTCTACCTAATTTATCGCTTTTTATTGCTTTTACACCACAAGCTTCTGCACATGGTCTTTTTGTATGAGCAATTGCATTGTATGGACAAGCTTGAACGCATTTTCCACATTTAATACATTTTTCTTGGTCAATTATTGATCCATCTGATGTATAGGTAATTGCATTTTTTGGGCATACATTTACACATGGATGAGCAATACAAGCTCTACAAGTATTTGTAACTTCAACTCTATTTTCAGGACATGCTTCACAAGCAATTTTTATAACTGAAACAAGTGGTGGCTCATATTTTTTAATATCAAAATCTTCATCATCCAAGCCTTCTGTTATAGCTCCAGTTTTATCTGCAGTTCTTGCATGAAGACCTACTCCCATTCTAAGTCTTTCACCCATTACAGCTCTTTCTCTAAAAATATTTTCTCTGTAAGATGCTTCTTCTCCTGGAAGTATGTCAAAAACTTCTGTTGCTATGTCATATATTGGCCTATTTTCAAAAGCAATTTTTGCTATATGTTCGAAGGCCATTCTTCTAATATTTAATATGTTTATGTATGTTTCTTTCATTATTTATTCTTTCCTTTAAATATTATTTAAAATTATTTTCAAATGCCTTATCTAATATGTACTCCATGATAACTTGTGTTTTAGCATTTGTAAATACTTTTCCATCAACAATTACAACTGGTGCATTTTTTTTATTTTTTTTACACTCGTCATTACAAGTTACCATTTCTATTTCTAATTCTGTTTCTTGGATCTCTAAGTCTCCTTTGTATAGTCTATCATTAAATTCTTCTACAAAGTCAGATAATCTGTTATAGATTATATCAGATCCTAGCATAGTACATCTTGCTCCTGCACAAACTTCTATCTTCATATTTACTCCTTAAATTTTTTTATAATTACTCATTATGATTATA
>URRX01000068.1 GCA_900550345.1 uncultured Anaerococcus sp.
AAATTTATCAAAATTAAAATCATCTTTACTTTTCCAAAATAAAAAGAGCCAAGTTGGCTCTTTTTTTATTATTTATCGTCTTGATTTGAATTTTCACTTGAGCCTAAGGCTATTGAATCATCCGAATCCTTATTAGAAGATTTTGGATCATTTTCTTTTAATGTTTCTTCCAAGTCTTTTTTCAAATCTTCATTTGTATTATCTATAGAATTATCTTTATTATCATCTGATGATTTTATTTCATCATCAATTGCTTTTTCTTCTACAAGATTTTCTTTATTTTCTACAGGCTTTTTATTTAATATTTCCATAAATTGTTCACCTGTAATTGTTTCTTCTTTTAAAAGGAAATCAGAAATTTCATGAAGTTTATCAAGATTGTCTTTTAGGATTTCTATTGCTCTCATGTGAGCTTGTCCTATAATTTTTCCTACCTTTTGGTCAATTTTATCTCCAGTTCCATTTGAAACTATCATTGATCTTTGGCCACCAAGATATCTTCCTTGAATTTGTTCAAGTTGCATGAAATCAAAATCTTCATCCATACCATAAATTGTTACCATGTTTCTTGCTATGGCTGTAGCTTTTTCTATATCATTACTTGCTCCAGTTGTTTTGGCATTAAAGATTAGCTCTTCTGCACTTCTTCCACCTGCCAAGGTTACAATTTCATCGAACAATTCTTGTTTTGTCATGATGAATTTTTCGTCTTTGTCGACAGTCATAGTATAACCCAAAGCTCCACCAGTTCTTGGAACAATTGTGATTTTTGTAACTGGGGTTTTTTGTGTTTGAATTGCTGCAACTAAAGCGTGTCCTACTTCGTGATAAGCGATAATTTTCTTTTGATCATCTGAAATTACTGCATTTTTCTTTTGTGCTCCTGCTATAACTGTTTCTATTGATTCTTCAAGATCTGTTTGGGTAAGTTTGTTACGTCCTTCTCTTACAGCTCTCAAAGCTCCTTCATTAACAATATTTGCAAGGTCTGCTCCAGAAGTTCCTGCAGTTCTTTTTGCTATTTCTTCGTAATCAATTTCATCTTCACGTTTTATTTTTTTTGCGTGAACTTTTAATATATCTTCACGACCCTTTAGGTCTGGTAATTCTACTTGAACTCTTCTATCAAAACGTCCTGGTCTAGTTAGAGCAGGGTCTAGAATTTCTGGTCTATTGGTTGCAGATAATAAAACTACTCCTTCTGTAGCATCAAATCCGTCCATTTCATTTAACAATTGGTTTAGAGTTTGTTCACGTTCATCATTTCCAGAATATCCAGAAACATCACGTTTTTTACCAATAGCATCTATCTCATCGATAAATACTATACAAGGAGCTTTTTCTTTTGCTTGTTTGAAAAGATCACGAACCTTGCTTGCTCCCATTCCTACAAACATTTCTACAAATTCAGAACCTGAAATTGAGAAAAATGGAACATTTGCTTCCCCTGCAACAGCTTTTGCAAGAAGAGTTTTACCTGTTCCTGGAGGGCCTACTAATAAAACACCTTTTGGTAAAACCGCACCAATTTCCTTGTATTTTTGAGGTCCATGCAAGAAATCTACAACCTCATTTAAACTATCCTTGGCTTCTTCTTGACCTGCAACATCAGCAAAAGTCTTTCCAGTTTTGTTTTCCATATAAATTTTGGCATTTGATTTTCCAAAATTCATAAAGTCTCCACCACCACGGCCTCCCATGGTTTTTGATAGGGACCTGTTTGCCATATAAAAAATTAAAAGCAAAAATAAAAGTGGAAGTATACTTGTTACAAAAAGTGTAAGCCAAGGGCTCATTTTTGTTTCAACTTCCTTTGTAAAGGTTAAATTTTTATGTTTTTTACTAGCTTCTAATAATCTTTCAGTAAGATCTGTATCTGGCCACAAACCTGTAATGAAGTTTTGCTTATCTCCATCAACTACTGCTGTAAAAGTATAATTGTAATCATCTTTTTTAACTTCTCTAACTTGTCCATTATCAATCATTGAAACAAATTGAGAATATGTTATTTCTTTTGGTTTTCCTTCTGCCCTTATTGGTTGCAATATTTGCTGAATAACCAAAAAGGCAACAATGGCAATAATCCAATAGTAAACTAAAGGTCTTTTACCTTTTTTAAATGATGGCATCTATAAACCACTCCTAACAATATAATCATCTAATAAATTATCTAATGAACTTAATTCGTCTATAATAGTTTTTAAATTGGTGTTGATATTTTTTTCATCAACTTCTGGTTTAATTTTATCGAAATACTTGCTAACTTTATCAGCTGCATCATTTCCCTTTTGAGTTAATTTAACATTAACTACTCTTTCATCTTCATCAGACCTATTTCTATCTACAAAACCTTGTTTTTCTAATTTTTTACAAATATTAGAAATATTTCCACCGTTAACACCAATGGATTTTCCAAGATTTCCAATTGATACTGAATCGTTTGAAGCAGATAAAGTCATAATCATCTTTAATTGAAGAGTTGTAACTCCTAACTCTTGAGCTGTTTCTTGTAAAAGTAAATCTATTTTATGTGATATTTCTCTAATCATTGAAAAAATAGAGTTATTAAATTCAAAAAAATCTATGTGTCTTGTCATATAAACCTCCTTAAAATTTATAGACTTTAGTAATAGATATATAATCTACTTAAATATTATTCTACATATATTATTTCAATTTTCAAGTAAAAAGAAAGAATATTTTTGATAATTAATTTTAATTATGTATTAATTATGTCTTTAATAATTTTTGCAAATAATATGGTTAATTTTCAAAAAATAATGTCATACCATATGGTATGACATTATGTGTTTCACGTGAAACATTTTAATTATTTTTACTAATATAGCTTGCTGCATTTAAACCTGCAACTTGTCCTTGACCTACCGCCTTATTTATTTGGTAAGGCCTACCTACTATATCTCCACAAGCAAATAAACCTTTAATGTTTGTTTGCATATCCAAATCAACTTTAATATGATTTCCTTCCATCTTTACTGATGGAACTAAACTTTCTGGTTTTGAAGAATTTTTTATAACAAAAAATCCATCAGCCTCAATTTTTTCTCCATCATCTAAAATTAAACATGATGCTTTCATATTTCCAACAAATTCTTTTGGCTTTTTGTTTATAATTTTAATTTCTTGATCAAGTTTTATATCTTTATTTTTTGGATTTATAAAAATAGTTTCTTTGGCAACTTTATTTATAAAATTTGCTTCTTCTATTGCTTCATCATTTAAACCAATCAAAACAACTTTTTTTCCTTTATATAAGCTTGCATCACAAGTTGCACAATATGAAATTCCTTTGGCAAAAAATTTATCTTCACCTTGGATAGATTTTCCCATATCAATACCTGTTGCTATTACACAAGCTTTTGATGTAATCATTTCTTCTCCAAGATCTACTGAAAAATATTCGCCCATGGCATATACTGCCTTTATTTTTCTATCCATTATATCTATAGGAAAGTTTTTTATGTGGTCAATAAATTTTTTATATAAATCTTTACCTTCTATATCAGTAAAGCCCAAATAATTTTTTATTGAAGGACTCTTTTCTATAGCTTTTGATTTTTTTCCAATTATTAAAACTTTTTTCTTTCTTATACTTGCGTTTAGACCTGCAGCTATTCCTGCTGGACCAAATCCTACAATTATTAGATCGTAATCCATTATTTAAGCTTTTCTACTTCTTCTAGTATAACTTCTTTTGCTTGGAAACCTACAAGGGTATTTTTTAATACTCCACCTTTAAAAAACATCAATGATGGTACTGCATTTACATTATATCTTCCGGCAAGTTCTGGACTTTCATCTACATCTACTGAATATATTTCTAATTCATCTTCCATTTCTTCAAGAACTGGTTTTTGCATCTTACATGGTCCACACCAAGTTGCTGAAAAGTCTACTAAAACTATTCCGTCATTTTCTAAAACTTTTGTATCAAATTCAACTGTATTTATTTCTTTCATAATATCCTCCGTTTATCCTATAATTATACCTTCTTAGATTTGCTCAACAAGTCCACGAACGTCTGAAACAGGTAAAGAGAAAAGTATACCTTGGGAATTTTCATCTAATTTCATGCTTTCATATATTGCAGATTTTACATCTTCAGATATTTCTTTTTTTATTAACATTATTACTATGTCTTTTTCAGGTTCAATCGTCATATTTAAAAATACAGATTTTTTTTGTATGCCTGAACCTCTTCCATGAACAACAGTTGCACCCTTTGCTCCTTTTGCTTGAGATATTTCTATCACCTTATCTGCATTTTCTTTATTTACTATTACATATAAAGCTTCGTATTCCATATTGAATTCTCCTTTAAAATCTACTGGTGTTGTAAACATTATAGATGAATTTTTCTTATCAAATTTATTCTCTAAATCATCTAATAATCCATTTACTAAATCATCATTTACAAGAGCTGATACAATCTCTTTTTTCTCTTTATCAATTCCTAAAACTTCTAAAATATGAGTATTGGCAGAACCTTCTGCTAAAAGGCAATTTATGGATTTCGCTCCATATTTTTCTAATTTTTCCATAAATTTAGATCCCTTGGATCTTGCTGTAATTATTCTTAAATATTTCATTATCCTTCTATGGCCTCCTTATAAAAAGATCCCATTATCATTATTGTTATTACTGGTATTAAAGCTACAAATGAAATCACTCCAAAACCATCTGCCACATTTCCTGCAACGCCTTGGCAAAATGCAAGAATAAAGGTTGCAGTCATTGGTCCTGATGCAACTGCCCCAGAATCAAAAGCAATTCCTACAAAAAGTTGAGGGACATTTCTTGATAAAATTAGGGCTAGTAAAAATCCTGGAACTATTACCATCCATAATTTAAAACCTTCTATTTTAATTCTAAACATAGCAATCATTACTGCAAAAGCTACACCGATTGAAAGTGCCTTCATAATTGATGACTTATGAATTGATCCTCCTGTAACTTCTTCTACTTGTTCAGATAATACAAATACTGCTGGCTCTGCAAGGACAACCAAAAGTCCCAATATAAAACCAATTATTGGAACAAATTTAAAATCTGCATAATTTTCACCCATTACTCTTGCAAGTTCCATAAATCCACCTTCAACACTCGCCAAAAATATAATAAGTCCTATATAGGTATAGATTAAACCTATATTTATATTCTTTTTATTTTTAATTTTAAAAATTAATTTATCCATTACTATAAAAACCAAGCTTATAGGTACAATTGCAAAAGTTGCTGATTTTAATCCAGAAATTATTGCAGATCCATGTGCTAAATCTTCTATTACTACATTTGAAGAATTTATAGATAAACTCATAAGTAATCCTGCAAGTATTGGTCCAGTTGAGGCAATTCCTACAAGACCAAATGAGTTTTCTTCTCCTTTTTTCTCACCCTTTAATTTACTTACCCCAAGACCCAAGGATATTATAAAAGGAGTGGTCATAGCTCCAGTTGTTGCTCCTGAAGCATCAAAAGCTATAGCATGACCTAAGTCATTTGCAATAAGCATTAAGATAAAAATAACTCCATATATTATAATCATAAGTTTAGAAATTTTTATTTCTTTAAATATTCTATATAGTCCAATTGAAATCATCACTCCAACTCCTACGGAAATTATAGCAACTATTATTAAGGAAGGAAGTCCAATTGTACTTCTTACTTGATTAGCTAAAATTAAAAGATCTGGCTCTGCAATAGAAATTATAAAACCTATAAATATTCCAAATATTATTACCTTTAAAATATTTTCTGATTTTGCTATAAAATCTCCCATATAAGATCCAATTTTTGAAATTGAAAGATTAACTCCTGTTAGAAATATTGACAGCCCCAAAATAACTCCTAAACATCCTATTAGAAAATTTACTATTAATTTATTATCTACCGGTCTAAATAAATTAAGTATTAAAACTAAGATAGCAATAGGAATTACTGCTTTAGCATTTTGTTTTATTTCTTCTTTAAATATATTCATCACCTCTATTTATTATGTTTTAACACCTATATATTTTATATATTATTTTTTTGTACAACAAAAGAGGCAATCAATTGACTGTCTCTTTTGTTTATTTTAATTTATAAATTTATTAATCTCTAACTTGGTTTGCTGTTAGAATTGTTAATTTATATACGTCTTCTTCGTTACATCCTCTTGAAAGGTCGTTAACTGGTTTATTTAATCCTTGAAGTATTGGGCCTAAAGCTTCATATCCACCAAGTCTTTGACCAATTTTATATCCAATATTTGCAGCTTGTAGGTCTGGGAATATAAATACTTTTGCTTTTCCTGCTACATCTGAATTAGGAATTTTCTTTCTAGCAACTTGTGGTGAGATAGCTGCATCAAATTGCATTTCTCCATCAACTTTAAGATTTGGATCCATTTCCTTAGCAAGTTTTGTAGCTTCTTCTACTTTTCTTGCAAGTTCGTGTTTTGCAGATCCCTTTGTTGAGAATGAAAGCATTGCAACTATTGGTTCAATTCCAAATTCTTCTGCTGTTTTTGCAGCTTCAACTGCAACTTCTGCAAGTTCATTTGATTGAAGTGTAATATTTATTGCAGTATCTGCAAATAATAATTTTTCTCCGTTAGGTCCAAGCATAATCATAACACCAGATACTCTATTTACACCTTTTCTTGTTTTAATAAGTTGTAGAGCAGGTCTTACAGTATCTCCTGTTGGATTTGATGCACCTGATACCATTCCATCTGCTTTTCCTGTTTGAACAAGCATTGTTCCAAAATAGTTGTTATCTTTTTTTAGTATATATTCACCATCTTCTCTGGTATTTTTACCTTTTCTTAATTCAACATATTTATCAACTAATTCATCAAGTAGTTCGCTTTCTCTTGGGTTTATTATTTGTATATCACCTAATTTTACCCCTTCTTCGTCTGCTACTTTTTGAATTTCTTCTTTGTCACCAAGTAGTATTGGAACTATAAGTCCATCATTATTATGTCTAATAGCTGCTCTTAATACTCTTGAATCATTGCCTTCTGGAAATACTATTCTACGATTTTTTCCTTTAATATTTTCAGTAGCAAGTTCCATAACTCCATCGTTTGCCATAATAACCTCCTAGTTATAATTCGATTTTAGCATTACTATTATACCCTATTTAAAGAAATTTTCTTCTATAATTTTGCTTTTTCTAAGCATTCCTTTTCCCTATCTGATAATTCAATTTCACTATCACCATTTACTATCTCTTTTAAGTAGGTATTTGAGCCATCTTGGGAATAAAGATTTGTTAGAATAATTCCATTATGATAAGAATCTAGAAGTGTTAGAGAAAAAGAATTTCTTCCTCTTTGACTGTTAAATGCATCATAATGAACAACAGCCATCTTGCTTACAGCTCCCATAGATGAATTTTTTGTATCAGATGCTCTTTGATCAAGTGATTTAATATCTTTATTTGATTGTTCTATTTGTGCATTTAATTCAAGAATCAACTCCTCCAAATTAATATCCGGATTTTTTCCTCTAAGTAAATGATCATATCTTCTTTTTTGTCTTTTTAATTTATTATTATTAGCCTTTATCATTGAATATTCTAATATTACAAGAATAAATAATATAACAATAGCCATTATTTGTCCCATTTCATTTCCCTTTCTTTTATGATTTTTTTGTTTTCCTTATACAAT
>URRX01000069.1 GCA_900550345.1 uncultured Anaerococcus sp.
ACTTTATTAAAGTTTTAAACACAAAAAAAGAGCAGTTTCCTACTCTTTTCTATATTTTTCTATTAAATTTCTTGCTCTTTTCTTGTCTTTTTCCATTTGTTCGATTAATTCTTCAGCTGAATTAAATTTATAATCGCTTCTTAGATATTCTAGAAATTCTATGCTAATATTTTTTCCGTATATATCTTTTGAAAAGTCTATTATATAGGTTTCTATTTTTATTTCTTTATTTTCAAAAGTTGGATTTGTTCCTATATCTGTTAGAGCATAATAATAGTCCCTATCTATGTTTACTCTTGTAAAATATACTCCAGATTTTGCTTTTGTGTATTTAAATGATGGTTTTAAGTTTGCAGTTGGAAAATTTAGCAGTCTTCCTCTTTGAGCACCTTTAATAACTTTCCCTTGCATCTTAAAAGGATGACCCAAGTCCTTATTGGCCTTTTCAATTTCTCCATCTCTTACCATTTGTCTTATATCTGTTGAATTAATAATTTTTCCATCATCCAATTCAAAGTCTACAACTTTAGTCTTATAATCAAAATCTTCTTCATATTTTTTTAAAATATTTATATCACCTTGAGCTTTTTTTCCAAATCTATAATTATCACCAACTATTACATATCTAGTGTTTAATTTTTTATATAAAATTTCTTCAATAAATTCATAAGGTGATAAATTTTTAAATTCATCAGAAAATTCTAAAAGACAAAAACATTCTATTCCTAGATTTTTTAATATTTCAATCTTATCATCAAGACTTGTTAAATATTCTTTTTCCCCATTTAGTATATTTTTTGTATTTTCTTTAAATAATAAAACTGAAGGTGTTAAATTTTTTGCTTTTGAAATTTCAATATTTTCTTTCATAAGTTTTTGATGGCCCCTGTGGACTCCATCAAAATTTCCAAGGCTTACTGCTTTTGGGGAAAGGTCAAATTCATTAAAATCCAAATCAAAAATTTTTATATTATCTTTCATAAAACACCTTCTTTATCTTCAAAGTCTTGTTTTTATCCTTATACTCTCCAAGACCTATAAATAAATCATCTACATAAACTCTTAAGTAATTATCAACATTTTTTCCATAATCGACTTTCATAGTCATGCCATTTGTAGCTTGTTTATAATAAGTTTTATCTAAAACTATCTTTTCATATTGAAAAAGAGCCTTATCAATTGGAATTAATCTTTTTATAATTTCATCTTTATCCATTTTTTCAAAGTCTTCTATTTTGATTGAATCTTCCACATCAAAATCTCCAACTTTTATTCTTCTAAGCTCTTTTACTGTAGCATAACTTTTCAAGATTTCACCCAAATCATTTACAAGAGTTCTTATATATGTTCCTTTTGAACAAGTAATTCTAAGTCTTGCGTATGGGAAATTAAAATCTATAATTTCAAAATCATAAATTTTTATTTTTCTTTTTTTTCTTTCGATTGATTTTCCTTCCCTTGCAAGTTCATATAATTTTTTTCCATTGTGCTTTAAGGCTGAATACATGGGCGGAGTTTGAAGAATTTCTCCAATAAAATTTTCATCAATGGCTTTTTTTAAATCATCAAATTCAAAAGTTTTAGATGATTTTTCTAAAATTTCTCCTGTTATATCTTGTGTATCTGTTTTTTGCCCAAAAAATGCAAGAGTTTCATAAATTTTAACATCGTCCATTAAAAAATCTGAAACTCTTGTAGCTTTATTAATTAAAAGTGGCAAAAGGCCAGTTGCAAGGGGATCAAGAGTTCCTGCATGGCCTATTTTTTTTATGCCTAGTTTTTTTCTTGCTTGATATACAATTTTTCCAGATGATGCTCCAGTATTTTTATCAATTAACAATATTCCACTAGTCATCTAATGCCTCTTTTAATATATTTCTCATTTTAGAAATCGCCTTTTCCATTGTATTTTCATTAAGGGTAAAACCTGCAGCTCTTATATGACCGCCTCCCCCATTATTTCTTGCAATTTCTGCTACATCAAGATATTCTTTGCTTCTTAGAGAAATTTTAAATTCATTCTCTCCGTATTCTTTTACAAGGCATGCTACTTCAATACCTTTTAAATCTCTAAGCATATTTACAACAGATTCACTATCACCCATTTGCATATTATAATCTTGGCACATTTTTTGGCTAACGCCAACTAGGGCATAAGGCTTATTAAATTCGACCTTATTTAAAATATAATTTTCAAATTGCAATTTTGAAATTTCCTTATTTTGATAGAGATTTTTATAAATCATTTCAAAATCTGCACCTTTTTTGTATAGATCTGCTGCTGTATAAAAAGTTAGTTCACTTATATTTGAATATAGAAATCTTCCTGTATCTGTAACTAATCCTACATACAATAAAGTTGAAATTTCCTCATCTATAGGAAGATTTAACCTTTTTAAAATTTCATAAACAAGCTCACAACTTGCAGGTGAATCTGAATGAATTATATTTAAATCTGTTTTAATTGATCCACCTTCATGATGATCAATTACTAAAACTTTTTTTGATTTTTTGCAAATTTCAATTGCCTTATCAATCCTATCAAATTCGGAACAATCTACAATTATAAATAAATCATATTTCTCTTGACTAGGCTCTTTATAGTTTTCAAGTTGAGGTAGAAAACTTAAATAATCATCTACCTCACTTATTTTTATAACTTCAGCTTTTTTTCCATAAAGTTCTAAAGATTTTCTTAAGGAAAGAGATGAACCAAGAGCATCTCCATCAGGATTTATGTGAGCTGAAATTGCAATTGATTCTGCCCGGTCTATAAATTCTTTAAATTTATCAATTTCATTTTGACTAATCTTCTCGATTTTTGGCATTTTTTTCATCCTTTTTTATGGTTTCTGCTATAAGCTTATCCATATATACGCCATGTTCGATAGAATTATCATACTTAAACCTAAATTCTGGCATAGATCTTAATCTCATTCTCTCGCCAATTAATTTTTTCATATAGCCTTTTGCTTGTTCTAAGGCTTCTATTACAGATTCTTTTTTGCTATCATCACCCAAAACTGATACAAAAATATCAGCAAAAGACAAATCATTTGTTACTTCAACATCTGTTATAGAAACTATAACATTATCAGATAATCTTGGATCATTTATATCTTCAGCCAAAATTTTTGATAATTCTTTTTGCATTTGTGAAGATATTTTTAGGGTTCTTCTCTTATCCATATTAATCTCTTTCTTTTTCTACCATTTCATATGCTTCAAGCTCGTCGCCTTCTTTGACATCGTTGAATTTTTCAAGACCAATTCCACCTTCGTATCCATTATTTAAAACTTTGGCGTCATCTTTAAATCTTTTCATTGATTCAATTTCCCCATCAAATATTACAACATTGTCTCTCAATAATCTTATTTTTGCACTTCTTGGTATTAATCCATTTGTTACAAGAACACCTGCAATTGTTCCAGCACTTGGAATTTTGAAAGTTTCTTGAACTTTTGCACGTCCTAGTATTTTTTCTTCAAATTCTGGATCAAGCATTCCTTTTAGTGCTTTTTCTACATCTTCTATCGCTTCATATATAATTGAATAAGTTCTAATTTCTATATTATTTTCTTCTGCCATTTGTAGGGCACCTTGAGTTGGACGAACATTAAATCCAATTATTATAGCGTTTGATGCTTGAGCTAATAGGACATCTGATTCAGAAATTCCACCTACAGCACCTGCTATTACATTTACAAAAACTTCTTCATTTGATAATTTTGAGAATGAACTTGCAACTGCATCTACTGTTCCTTTTACATCAGTTTTTACTATAATATTTAATTCTTTTAATTCGCCTTCTTCAATGCCTTCATACATATCTTCAAGGTTGGTGTTAGATTTTTGAATTAGTCTTTCTTCTCTTTTTTGTTCTTTAGCACGATCAGCATAAGCTCTTGCAGTTTTTTCATCTTCTACAGCAAAAATTTTGTCTCCAGCTTCTGCAACATCACTTAAACCTAGAATTTGAACTGGTGTTGATGGGCCAGCTTCAGAAATTGCTTGTCCTTTTGAATTAAACATAGCTCTTATTCTTCCTGAAGATGATCCTGTAACTACATAATCCTTATCATGAAGAGTTCCTTTTTGTACAAGAACTGTTGCTACAGCACCTCTTGCTTTATCAAGTTGAGCTTCAATAATAATTCCTACTGCGTCTCTGTTAGGATTTGCCTTTAATTCTCTCATTTCAGCAACAAGTAAAACCATCTCTAATAAATCTTTAATTCCATCTCCAGTTCTTGCAGATACTTCTACCATTATAGTATCCCCACCCCAGTCTTCAGAAACTAAACCATATTCTGTTAATTCTTGTTTTACTCTGTTTGGATCACTTTCTTCTTTATCCATCTTATTTATTGCAACAATTATTGGAATTTCTGCTGCTTTTGCGTGGTTAATTGCCTCAATAGTTTGTGGCATTACACCATCATCACCAGCTACAACTAAGATTGCAATATCTGTTGATTGAGCACCTCTCATTCTCATTTGAGTGAAAGCCTCATGACCTGGTGTATCCAAAAATACTATTTCTTTATCATTAATATCAACAGTTGAAGCACCTATATGTTGAGTAATTCCTCCAGCTTCTCCAGATGCAAATTGAGTATCTCTTATTGCATCAAGAATTGAAGTTTTACCATGGTCAACGTGTCCCATTACTGAAACGACTGGTGGACGAGATTGTAAATCTTTATCATCATCTTCAAAATCAAGATCTTTTTCTTGAAGTTCAATTTCATCAAGTTTAACTTCTTTTGCAATTTCTTTATTAAATTCAAGAGCTACAAGTTCTGCTTGATCAAATTCTATTTGGTCATTAAGACCTGCCATTACTCCAAGTCCCATAAGTTTCATAATGACTTGGTTGGCATTTTCATCAATTTTTTCTGCAAAAGATTTTACTGAAATTGATTCAGGAATATAAATATTTCCATCATCGTTATTTTCAGCTTTTGCTTCTCTTTTTATAGATTTTTTTGATCTCTTGTTTTGTTTTTTGTTTTTCTTTTTTTCTTTTTTATTAGAAGATTTTTTATTTTTTTTGTTAGAAGGTTTTTTTTCAGAAATATTTTCTTCTTTTTTATTAGATTTTTTTTCAATATTTTGTGGTTTCTTTTCTTCTTTTTTATCTTCTTTCAAATTATCTTTGGCTTGATTTTCGCTTTTTTTGGCATCTTCACTAAAGTATTCTTCTACTATATCAAGTTCATCACCACTAAGTACAGACATGTGAGATTTTATTTTTAGTCCAAACTCTTCTTTTAGTAAACTTAACATATCTTTTGTAGTTTTGTTGTGTTTTTTTGCTAATTCATATATTCTTAATTTGTTAGCCATCTAATCACCTCTTTTATTTCATAGCAATTATCTCCTCATAAAGATCATCACTAATTTCAGTTTTAAAAACTTTTTCTAATTTTCTTTTCTTTTTAGCTTCATTTATGCATTTTTCTTCTTTGCATATATAAGCTCCCCTACCATTTTTTTTACCTGTAGGATCTAGGATAATTCCTTCTTCTTTATTTTTAACTATCCTAATTAAATCATTTTTATCTTTATTTTCTCCACATACAATACATTTTCTTTGTGGTATTTTTCTTTGTTTCATTTTTTCACCATTATTAATAAGTTATTCTTCACTTTTTTCAATATCTTCTTTAATAATTTGGTCAAGATCTTCTGATAGGTTTTCTATATCATCCATTTCTAATAATTCAGATTCATCTTCTACTTCGGTTTCTTCTACACTTTCATTTAAAGCTTCATTTTTTTCATCTTCTTCATTTAGTCCAAGAATTTCATCAATTTCCTCTTGGTCCAATTTATCATATTCTTCTTGACTTTTTATATCAATTTTCCATCCAGTTAGCCTTGCTGCAAGTCTTGCATTTTGACCTTCCTTACCAATTGCAAGTGAAAGTTGATCTTCTCTTACAACAACCAATGATTGTTTTTTCTTATCATTGATATAAACTTCGTTTATTTCTGCTGGTGAAAGGGAATTTCGGATAAATGTTTTTATATCTTTATCGTAATTAATAATATCAATTTTTTCACCTTGCAATTCTTCGACTATTGTATTTACACGAGCACCTTTAAAGCCAATACATGCTCCAATAGAGTCTATTTCTGGATCGTTTGAAAATACTGCAATTTTAGTTCTAGAGCCAGATTCTCTATCTATTCCATAAATTTCTATTATTCCATTAGTTATTTCTGGAACTTCAAGTTCAAATAATCTTACTACTAAATCTTTATCTTTTCTTGATAAAATAATTTGTGGTTCTTTTGTAGTATTTTTTACATCTTTAATTAATACTTTTATTCTTTGATTTGGTATATATTTTTCATTTTCAACTTGTTCTTTTAATGGAATTACTCCTTCGATTTTATCAAGATTTATATAGACATTGTACTTATCTTCTCTTTGTACAACTCCTGTTATTATTTCATTTGCTCTATCCAAATATTCTGAATATACAGAATCTCTTTGTGCATCTCTTATTTTTTGTAGGACTATATTTCTTGCAGTTTGTGCTGCAACTCTACCAAAATTTTTAGGGGCAATTTTAACCCTACAAATATCTCCCAAATCAAGTTTTGAATCAATTTCTCTAGCCTTTGTCTTAGAGATTTCAGCTATTGGATCATTTACCTCATCAACTACATTTTTAAGAGAATATACTTCAATTTCTCCAGTTTCATCGTCAATGTTAACATCAACATTTTCATTATTATCGTAGTTTTTTTGATAAGATTTTACCAATGCTTTTTCCAATGCCTCAAGGATTATTTTCTTGTCGACATTTTTACTTTTTTCAAGTTCCTCTAAGGCAATTATAAATTCTTTATTCATTTTTCCCCCTAGAAGACTATCTCAATTTTAATAGTCTTAATTTCACTTTTTTCTACTTCTTTTTGTTCGTCTTCACATTTAAATATTAAAGAATCTTCTTTGATTTCCATAATATTTCCCAAAAACTTCCCACCATCTTTAAGCTTTACTTCTAAAAGCTCATCCTTGTTTCTTTCTAAATCTCTATCAGTTTTTAGTGGTCTTGAAAGATCTGGAGAAGATACTTCTAGATAATAGAAGGATTTTATAAGGTCTAACTCATCTAATCTTTCACTTAAGAAATTAGAAGTTTTTTCACAATCATCAATAGTGATTCCACCATCTTTGTAGATAAAAAATCTCAAAAATTTATTTTTTCCTTCACTAACAAATTCAATATCAACCAACTCATAGCCAAGCTCATTAATATCATTTTCTAAATTTTCTTTTAATTTGTTTATTAAATCCATAAGCTTCTCCTTTAAATATTAAAAGAGTGGATTTGTCCACTCTTTGCCTAAAAATATTATACTATATATTGCTTAACTTTCAATTTTAAAAATACTTATTAT
>URRX01000070.1 GCA_900550345.1 uncultured Anaerococcus sp.
ATTTTATTAGTCATTTTTTGTGAAATCTCATTTACATCAGTCATATATATTTCAATATTTAAATTTTCATCTTCTTCAAATACAATATCTCTTGCCAAAACCTTTGCTGGATCAATTATATTTGCCTTATAAGTCAAATTTTTCTCAATTGTCTCTTTTATAATAGGATAGTGAGTACAGCCCAAAATTATATTTTCTATTTTTTTATCATTGGCAAATTTCAGATAATCTTTCAATTCTCTTTCAATTTCTTCCCCACTTATAATTCCTTCTTCAATAAAGTCTACAAGTTTTGAACAGGATTTTTCATATACTTTCTTAGAAGACTTTTTTTCAATTATATTTTTATAAGCATGATTTTTGCAAGTAGCCTTTGTAGCCATGACAAAAACATCACCTTTATTATTTAAAGCTTCTTTTATTGCCTCATCTGTTATGGAAATAAATTTTTTGTCAAATTCTTTTCTAAGATATTCAATAGCAACAACAGAAATTGTATTACAAGCTACAATAAAGAAATCTATATCTTTTTTTAGTAAAAATTCTACTATTTTTTTAGAAAGCTCAATAATCTCTTCATTTGATCTGTTTCCATATGGTACATTTTTATTATCACCTAGATAAAAATAATTAGCCTTATGTTTATTTGCTATCTCTTTTAAAACAGTAAGACCGCCTAATCCAGAATCAAAAACTCCAATATTAGTCATCTATCAAACTCACCTTCTCAACAAATTTATAATCATTCTTAATTGAATCATATACCTTATTTAATTTATTTTCATCAAAAAATACAGCAAAAATACTTGCTCCACTTCCACTTAATAATACCTTCTTTGCTCCTAAATTTTCAATTCTTTTTTTAATATCGAGTAAATGAGGGAAATTTTCATAAACAACATCTTCCATAACATTTGAAAAATCATCTACTATATTCTTATCAGCAGATTCTAATCCTTTAATAATTTTTTCTGTATCAATTGTTCCATAATCTTTAAGTCTTTTATAAACAAAATTTGAAGAAATTGCAGTTCCATCATTTACAAGAAGAATTTTCATATCCAAATTTATATTGAATTCACTTAATATTTCGCCAATACCTTGGGCTCTAGCAGATTTTTTCAAAAAGAAAAATGGAATATCAGCTCCTAAACTTTTTCCAATTTCAAAAATTTCTTTATCTTCCATTTTTAAATTCCAAAGATCATTTAAGGCTAAAATCATTTCTGCGCAATTAGTAGAACCTCCAGCAAGACCTGCTGCTATTGGAATATTTTTTTCCAAATAAACATCAACTCCTGGAGATTTAACATTATCTTTTAGAACATTCCAAGCTTTATAAATTAAATTATCTTTAATATTTTCTTTAGATAGAAGCTTACTATTAGTTCTTATTCTAATTTCATTAATATTATTTTTTTCAATTTTCAATTTATCAAATAAAGAAATCCTAGTCATAATAGTATCAATTTCATGATAACCATCTTCTCTTTTAAAAAGAGAATCCAAACTAAGATTTATTTTCGCATAACATTTTCTTTCCATAATTACCTCATTATAATTATAACACAAGGATTTTAAAAAAATAAAAAAACTAGCTATATACCAAGATAATAGCTAGTTATTATTTAAAAATATATTTTTAGATTTTATTTAGAATAATCGTAGAATCCTTTACCAGTTTTTCTTCCTAAATCTCCTGCTCTTACCATTTGTTTTAATAATGGATTTGGACGATATTTGCTATCTCCAAATTCGTTAAATAATACTTCCATAATAGCAAGACATGTATCAAGTCCAATTAAATCTGCTAAAGCAAGAGGTCCCATTGGATGGTTTGCTCCTAGTTGCATTCCTTTATCAATATCTTCTACACTTGCAAGTCCATCATAAAGTACTCCAATTCCTTCATTGATCATTGGAATTAAAAGTCTATTTACAACAAATCCTGGTCCTTCTTTAACTTCTATAGGTTGTTTTCCAAGTTCTTCTGCAAGTTCAAAGATTGTTTTGTTTGTTTCATCACTTGTATGAAGTCCTCTAATAACTTCTACAAGTTTCATAACTGGAACTGGATTAAAGAAGTGCATTCCAATTACATTTTCAGGTCTATTTGTGCTTGCTGCAATATCAGTAATTGAAAGTGAAGATGTATTTGAAGCAAGGATTGCTCCTTCTTTAACTACTTCATCTAATTCTTTAAAAATTTCTTTTTTAAGTTTTGGATTTTCTGTTGCTGCTTCTATAACTACATCACAGTCAGCTAAATCTTTAACTTCAGTTGTGTAAGAAATATTTTTGATAGCTTTTTCTTTAGCTTCTTCTTCCATTCTTCCTTTAGATACTTGCTTAGCATAATCTTTTTCAATTCTTGCTTTTGCTTTTTCTAAGAATTCATCTTTAATATCTCTAACTACTACTTCATGGAATTTAGCTGCAACTTCAACAATTCCACCACCCATAATTCCTGAACCAATTACACCAATTTTCATATTTACTCCTTTGTTTTTTTAAAAGTTTCCTTTTGTTTGTTAAATTAATAACTTATATTTATATTATAACATTGTTTTCCTAGCTTTTCAAGAAATATTGACTTTTTTTTAACTATTTATTGGATTTTCTCCAAATTCTCATTTTATCAGCTTCTTTTATCAATTCATCCCTAAATTCTGGATGGGCAATTGAAATTAATTTTTCAGTTCTTTCCCACAAAGATTGACCTTTTAAATTAACCATTCCATATTCTGTTGCAATATAATGAGTATTTGCCCTACATCCTGTAGGTTGTGTTCCTGGAATTAATGTAGGAACAATGTTTGAATGTCTAATGCCTTTTTTATCAACTCTAGATGAGTGTAAGGTTACAAAAGATTTTCCACCTTTAGAATTATATGCACCAAGCATAAAATCCATAGCTCCACCTGAACCTGAAATATGTCTTGTTCCTGAACTTTCTGCAGAAACAGTACCATTTAAATCAATTTCAAGTGCTGAGTTTATAGACATAAAATTATCTAATGCAGAAATTTGCTCAATTCCATTACAATAATCTACTGGAGCTGCACAAAGCTCTTCATTATTATCTATAAAATCATATAGTTCTTTGCTTCCTGCAGCGAAAGCATAAACTTGTCTTCCTCTATCAATATTTTTCTTTTTACCAGTGATTATTCCAGCTTTTGATAGCTCTACAAATGAATCAACATACATTTCTGTATGTACTCCCAAGTCTTTTAAATCAGATTTTGCAATTTCATTTCCAATTGCTGTAGGTAGTCCACCAATTCCAATTTGTAAACATGCACCATCTACCAATTCTTCTACTACAAATTTTGCAACTTCTTTATCTAAATCACTTGGTTGTGGTTTTCCTAAAGCTATCATTTCTGGATTTGATCCTTCAATTATATAATCAACATCTTTTATATTTATATAATTTTCATATCCACCAAGTCCCCTTGGAACGTTTTTATTAACTTCAATAATTACTATATCTGCATTTTCTATAGCTGCATATAGGTGTGAAGCTGATACTCCAAAATTAAAATTACCATGTTGATCCATTGGTGTAGCTTGACTTACAAATATATTTGGTTTCTTTATAGATGTTCTATAATATTTTGGTAATTCAGAATATTTTATTGGTGCATAAAAAGCTCTTCCTTCTGAAGCTAATTTTCTAATAGCACCTAATGAATGCCAAGAATTATAAACAAAATGTTCATTTTTTTCATCTGCATCAAAAATTTTATATTTTTCAAGTTCTACTCCACCTCTGACAACGATATCATTAAGGGAAGTAATTTCTTTAGCTAAGGCTTGATCAAATTCATGTGGAGCTAAAACTCCCCAAGAATAATCAACATAATCTCCATCTTTAACTAATTTTACTGCATCTTCAGCACTTATTAGTTTTTTATTGTATAATTCTTTATAATCCATACCATCCTCCTGTTTACAAATTAATTTATGGTAATAGCAAATTTTATTTCTCTATAAAATTTAAGGATGAGACTTATCTCATCCTTAAACCAATTTGAGATACTACTTAAAATATACCCAAACTCTATATTTTTATTAATATTATTTTGCTTTTTTATTTTTAACTGCTTCTGTAAGTTTTGGTACTACTTCAAATAAGTCACCAACTATACCATAATCAGCTCTTGCAAATATAGGTGCTTCTGGATCTTTATTTATAGCTATTACTTTGTCTGCAGCATTGATACCTGCTAAGTGTTGGATAGCTCCTGAGATTCCTATTGCTATATATACCTTAGGTCCAACTGTTTTTCCTGATTGTCCTACTTGGTGTGAATGTGAAATCCAACCAGCATCTACAGCTGCACGACTTGATCCAACTGTACCATCAAGAGCATCTGCCAAATCTTTTATAAGTGAGAAGTTTTTAGGATCTCCAAGTCCACGTCCACCAGAAACAATAAATTCAGCTCCAACTAAATCTACATCATCTCCTTCATCTCTAGGGATAAAGTCTAAGATTTTTGTTCTAGCTTCTCCTTCAAATTTGATATCTTCATCAATTATTTCAATATCATCTTTTGCACCTATAGCTTCTTTTGAGAAAACTCCTGGTCTTACAGTTCCCATTTGTGGTCTGTGATCAGGACAAAGAATCATAGCCATTAAGTTTCCACCAAATGCAGGTCTTGTCCATCTAACTTCTTTTTTCTCAGCATCAATATCAAGTTCTGTACAATCTGCTGTAAGTCCTGTGTGAAGTCTTGCTGAAACTCTTGGTCCTAAATCTCTACCTTGGTTTGTTGCACCAATTAAGATTATATTTGGACTATATTTTTTAACTAGTTGATCTATAGCATCTGCATAAACTTCAGTATTATAATCTTTATAAACTTCATTATCTACTGTGATTATTCCATCAACACCATATTCTTTTACTTCTTCTTTAGCCTTATCAACATTTGATCCAATGATTACTGCATAAAGTTTTTCATCTATAGCATCAGCCATTTTTCTTCCTGGATTCATAAGTTCAAGTCCAACATTTACAGCTGATCCGTCTTCTTTTGTTTCTACAATTACCCAAAGATTTTTGTTATCAGTCATCTATATCCTCCTAAATAAGTTTTTCATCTGCAAGAGCATTTATTAACTTATCTACAGCAACACTAGAATCTTCATCATTATATATTTCTCCAGATTGCTTTTGTTCAGGTGTATAAGATTTTTTAACTCTTGTTGGTGAACCTTTAAGTCCTATTGCTGTTTCATCAATATTTTCTTTTAGTTCTTCAAAAGTGATTTGCTCTATAGTAGCTTTTTTAGCTTTCATTTTATTTTTAATTTTTGGATATCTTAATTCTTCATCACCGTATTTTGTGAATGTTACAAGAGCTGGAAGTTTAGCTTGGATATTTAAAGCTCCACCTTCAACTTCTTTAAGAACTTTGATTCCTTCATCATTTAATTCAGCTGTGTAAGCATAAGTTACTTGTGGAAGATCTAAGTGTTCAGCAATTTCTGGTCCTACTTGTGCTGTATCTCCATCTATAGCTTGAAGACCACAGAAAATTAAATCATAATCTCCTTCTCTTTTTGCTACTTCTTTTATAGCTTCTGAGATTATATAACTTGTAGCAAGTGTATCAGATCCACCAAATTTTCTATCTGTAACTAAGTAAGCTTTGTCAGCTCCAACTGCAAGTGTATCTCTTAGCATAGATTCAGCTTGAGGTGGTCCCATTGAAATAACAGTAATTTTTACATTTTCTGGATCCTTATCTTTTATTCTTAAAGCTTGTTCAAGGGCAAAAGCATCATAAGTATTTAAAATACTTGGTACTCCCTTTCTGACAAGTGTGTTAGTTACAGGATCAATTGTTATTTCATTAGTATCTGGAACTTGTTTTGCACATACAAAAATATTCATTTATTCCTCCTAAATTTATTTATCTAACTTATTATCTTAATAATGCTCCTGATACAACCATTAACATAACTTCTGAAGTTCCTTCATAAATTTCTGTAATTTTTGCATCTCTCATCATTCTTTCAACATCATATTCTTTGATATATCCATAACCACCAAGAATTTGAACTGCTCTATCAGCTACAAATGATGCTGTTCTTGAAGCTTTTAATTTAGCCATAGCTGCTGCTACTGAATAATTTTCACCAGCATCTTTTAAGCTTGCTGCTTTATAAACTAAATGTCTTGCTGCTTCTACTTCTATTGCCATTTCAGCTAATTTAAATTGTGTATTTTGGAATTTAGCTAAAGGACGTCCAAATTGTTCTCTTTCTTTAGAATATTGAATTGCTTTTTCTAAAGCTCCTTCTGCAATTCCTAAAGCTTGAGCTGCGATTCCTATTCTTCCTCCGTCAAGAGTAGCCATAGCAATCTTAAATCCTTTACCTTCTTCTCCAAGTAAATTTTCTTTTGGTATTCTACAATCTTGGAAGATTAATTCCATAGTTGATGAACCATTGATTCCCATTTTATTTTCTAAAGTACCAAAATCAAATCCTTTTGTTCCTTTTTCAACTATAAATGCAGAAATTCCATGATTTCCTTTAGATTTATCAGTCATGGCAAATACTATATAAGTATCAGCATATCCACCATTTGTTATAAAGATTTTTGTACCATTAAGTACATATTCATCTCCATCAAGTTTTGCTGTTGTTTGTTGTCCTGAAGCATCAGTACCAGCATTTGGTTCTGTTAGACCAAAAGCACCTAGTTTTTCTCCGCTTGCAAGTGGTGTTAAATATTTTTTCTTTTGTTCATCATTAGCAAATTTATTTAAACAATCTGCACATAATGAAGTGTGAGCTGATAAAACTACACCTGTTGAAGCACAATATTTTGAAATTTCTTCAACTGCAAGCACATATGTAAGTGTGTCAGCACCTTGTCCACCAAATTCTTCATCAAATGGTATTCCAAAGAAACCTAACTCTTGCATTTTTGCAACTGTTTCTTCTGGGAACATGTGTTCTTCGTCAACTTTTTGAGCTAAAGGTTTTACTTCACCTTCTGCAAAATCATGAAACATTTCTTTCATTTCTTCATAATCTTCTGATAATTTATACATATTTTCTCCTAAATAATTTTTCATATTTATTATCTTTAAATTTTTAAAAATAATATTTAGAAACACATTTAATCGCTTATGTTATTATATTAACAATCGAGATTAGACTTGTCAAGCTTTTTCGATAAAATATTATCAAGCTTTTAGTCTATTATTTTTGAAAATTTCACTTAAAAATTTTTTTATATTTTTATGAAAATATTTCCAAAAATTTAATACCTACACCTTTATAATATCATAATTAGAACTACTGTCAAACTTTTGTCAATTAATTTTATATC
>URRX01000071.1 GCA_900550345.1 uncultured Anaerococcus sp.
AGAATAAATTTAGTATCGATAACAAAACTTTCAAACAACAAACTATCTCAAATATCAGACTACAATCTATCCTTTGTATCTCATGAAGTATATAGATATGAAGAAAACACATCCATAAGACCGGTTAGTCAATATTATGTAATAATAGATTTTTTGGTATTAAAATATTTAAATTATAAAAGTAAAAATAAAGGTAAGGTTTAAACCTTGCCTTAAATTATATTTTTTGTTGGATGTCTTTAATTTTTACTTCCAAAACCCTATCTAAAAATGGGAATTCTTCTTTCATTTTATTATAATCATCACCTTCAGTTATAAACTCAGCTTGACCATCAATATTAAAACCAGTTCCTTGATAACCGTTAAAACCTTCAACTTCTTTACTACCTACTGCAATAAGAATAATGCCATTTCTTTTAATATTTTCTTCAGCAGTTTTCATACCAGCTGCAGGTATTAAAATTTTATCATCCTTAACTCTTAAATAAGAATTCCATGTATTAGTTAAATGAGGTCTATCTTCTGATTGAGTAACAATTGTTACAACACCTTCGTGTTTTAAAACATCTAAGAATTTTTCGTTCATATATATCTCCTTTTAAAAATTTTATTACTGATTATTCTTACCCACCTAACTAAAAGAAAAATCAGAAACAAAAAAATCAATTAATTATTGAAAATAAGATAAGATAAGTTGACAAGATATTTAATCAATAGTAGAATAAATAAGGATTGGCGTAATGCCAATTTTTAAGATGATTAAAATTTAGAAAAAAGGAGGTGCATTATGCCTACAATTAATCAACTTGTTAGAAAAGGTAGAAAGACAATCAATGAAAAGTCAGCTACACCAGCTTTAGGTTACAACTTCAATACACTTAAAAGAAGACAAACTAAATCACAATCACCACAAAAACGTGGAGTTTGTACTTCAGTAAGAACAGTAACACCTAAAAAACCTAACTCAGCTTTGAGAAAAGTTGCCAGAGTTAGACTAACAAATGGTGCAGAAGTTCTTTCTTATATACCAGGAATCGGACACAATCTTCAAGAACACTCTGTTGTACTTATAAGAGGAGGAAGAGTAAAAGACCTTCCAGGTGTTAGATACCACATTATAAGAGGTACTCTTGATACAGCAGGAGTAGAAGGAAGAAAACAAGGTAGATCTAAATACGGAGCTAAAAAAGAAAATTAGTAGTATTTAGATGTAGTGCATAGTGTACTAATTAATATAAAGTATATGTGCACACAAACGGCTTTAAGGTCGTTTTAAGGCCTTATGGTCGAGTACTAAAGATATTACTAAATTGGTAAAGGAGGGAAGCAAAGTGTCAAGAAAAGGACATATACCAAAAAGAGAGGTAATGCCTGATGCTAAGTATAATGATAGAGTTGTAACAAAACTTATCAACAATGTTATGCTAGATGGTAAAAAAGGTGTTGCTACAAAAATAGTTTATGATGCTTTCGAAATAGTTGGAGAAACTTCAGGAAATGATCCATTAGAAGTATTCTACCAAGCTTTAGAAAATGTTATGCCAACACTTGAAGTTAAAGCAAGAAGAATCGGTGGAGCTAACTACCAAGTACCTATGGAAGTTAGACCAGAAAGAAGACAAACTTTAGGTTTAAGATGGTTAGTAAATTTCTCAAGAGCACGTGGAGAAAAAACTATGGTTGAAAGATTATCTAAAGAAATATTAGATGCATCAAACAATGCTGGTGCCAGCGTTAAACGTAAAGAAGAAATGCACAGAGCTGCAGAAGCAAATAAAGCTTTCGCACACTATAGATATTAGGGGGATCAATGTCAAGAGATGTCTCATTAAAAGAAACCAGAAATATAGGTATCATGGCACATATCGATGCTGGTAAAACAACAGTAACAGAAAGAATGTTGTATTATACCGGTAAGATTTATAAGATTGGTGATACCCATGATGGTACAGCAGTAATGGATTCTATGGACCAAGAAAAGGAACGTGGAATTACAATCGGATCTGCTGCAACAACATGTTACTGGGATGGTCACAGAATTAACATCATAGATACACCAGGCCACGTTGACTTTACAGTAGAAGTTGAAAGATCTCTAAGAGTTCTTGATGGAGCTGTTGCACTATTTGATGCTAAAAGTGGTGTAGAACCACAATCTGAAACAGTTTGGAGACAAGCTGATAAATATGACATTCCAAGATTTTGTTTCATAAATAAAATGGATGCTACAGGCGCTGATTTTTATATGTCTGTAGATACAATAAAAGAAAAATTAAAAGCAAATGCAGTACCTATAGAAATTCCTATAGGAGCTGAATCTGAATTTGAAGGTGTAGTTGACCTAGTAACAATGGAATCTGTAACATACAAAACAGAAGACTTAGGCGCTCACCCAATTAAAGGCGAAATTCCAGAAAACTTAAAAGAAAAAGCAGAAGAATTTAGAGCAAATCTTTTAGAAGAATTATCAGAAATTGATGACACAATCATGATGAAATATCTTGAAGGTGAAGAAGTTTCTGTAGATGAAATAAAAGCTGCTATAAGAAAGGGAACTATTGAAAAGAAAATATTCCCATGTCTTTGTGGATCAGCTTATAAAAACAAAGGTGTTCAAGCATTACTTGATGCAATAGTTGAGTACATGCCAAGTCCACTTGATATACCAGCAGTTCAAGGAACAGATCCTAAAGATGAAGAAAAAGTTCTTGAAAGAAAAGCTGGAGATAAAGAGCCACTTTCTGCCTTAGCATTTAAAGTAGTAACAGACCCATATGTAGGTAAGTTAATTTATGCAAGAATCTATTCAGGAACAATCGAATCAGGTTCATACATTTATAATGCTACAAAAGGTAAAAGAGAAAGAGTAGGAAGAATCCTACAAATGCACTCAAACAAACAAGAAGAAATCGAAACAGGTTATTGTGGAGATATAGTAGCTCTTCTTGGACTAAAAAATACAACTACAGGAGATTCACTCTGCGTTCAAGATGACCCAATCATCCTTGAAAACATGGAATTCCCAGATCCAGTTATCTCTGTTGCTATTGAACCAAAAACAAGAGCAAGTCAAGATAAAATGGCTCTAGGTCTTCAAAAACTTGCAGAAGAAGATCCAACATTTGTTACAAAAACAGATGAAGAAACAGGACAAACAATAATTTCAGGAATGGGAGAACTACACCTTGAAATTATCGTTGATAGATTACTCCGTGAATTCAAAGTAGAAGCTAACATTGGTAACCCACAAGTAGCTTATAGAGAATCTATAACACAACCTGCAGAAGCACAAGGTAAGTTCGTAAGACAATCTGGTGGTTCTGGTCAATACGGTGATGTTGTTCTTAGAATTATGCCTGGCGAAGAAGGAGCAGGAATTACATTCGAATCCAAAATCGTTGGAGGAGCAATTCCAAAAGAATACATCAAACCAGTTGAAGAAGGTGTTAGAGAAGCAGCTACTCAAGGTATACTTGGTGGATACCCAATGGTTGACATGCACGTAGAAGTATTTGATGGTTCTTACCACGAAGTAGACTCATCAGAAGTTGCCTTCCACGTAGCAGGATCTATGGCTCTTAAAAATGCTGTAGCAAAAGCTAAACCAGTATTACTTGAGCCAATGGAAAAAGTAGAAATTACAACACCAGATGAATATCTAGGAGATGTAATGGGAGATGTTTCATCAAGAAGAGGAAAAATTGATGGAATGAATCCAAAAGATGGAATTCATATATTAGATGCATTCATTCCACTTTCAGAAATGTTTGGATATGCAACAGATCTAAGAAGTAAAACTCAAGGTAGAGCAACATATTCAATGCAATTTGATCATTACGCTCAAGTACCTGAAAGTGTAAAAGAAGAAGTTTTAAATAAATAATTAGGAGGATGACATGAGTAAAGAAACATTTGAAAGAAGTAAACCACATATTAATATTGGTACAATCGGACACGTTGACCACGGTAAAACAACAACAACAGCAGCAATCACCCAAGCATTAAACAAAAAATATGGAACAGGTGAATTCATAGACTACGATAAAATTGATAAAGCTCCAGAAGAAAGAGAAAGAGGAATCACAATCAATACATCAGTAGTAGAATATGAAACAGAAAAAAGACACTACGCACACATCGATGCCCCAGGCCACGCTGACTACGTTAAAAACATGATCACAGGAGCAGCACAAATGGATGGAGCAATCCTAGTAGTAAGTGCAGCTGATGGTCCAATGCCACAAACAAGAGAACACATTCTTTTAGCTAGACAAGTAGGAGTACCAAAAATCGCAGTATTCCTAAACAAAGAAGACCAAGTAGACGATCCAGAACTAATCGAATTAGTAGAAATGGAAGTAAGAGACTTACTATCAGAATACGAATTCGATGGAGATGAAGCACCAGTAGTAGTAGGATCAGCATTAAAATCACTACAAGAAGGTGGAGAAGGCGAATGGTCAGACAAAATCTTAGACCTAATGGAACAAGTAGACGAATACTTTGACATACCAGAAAGAGACAATGACCAACCATTCCTAATGCCAGTAGAAGACGTAATGACAATCTCAGGAAGAGGAACAGTAGCAACAGGAAGAGTAGAAAGAGGAACACTAAAACTTGGATCTACAGTAGAAATAGTAGGACTAACAGAAAAAACAAGAGAAGTAGTAGTAACAGGAATCGAAATGTTCCACAAATCACTAGAAGTAACAGAATCAGGAGACAACTGTGCATTACTACTAAGAGGAGTACAAAGAAACGAAATCCAAAGAGGACAAGTAATAGCAGAACCAGGTTCAGTACACCCACACACAGAATTTGAAGGACAAGTATACGTACTAACAAAAGAAGAAGGTGGACGTCATACACCATTCTTCTCAGGCTATAGACCACAATTCTTCTTCAGAACAACAGACGTAACAGGAGATATCCAATTAGAAGAAGGAACAGAAATGGTAATGCCAGGAGACAACGCAACATTCAAAATCAAATTACAAAAACCAATCGCTCTTGAAGAAGGATTAAGATTCGCAGTAAGAGAAGGTGGAAGAACAGTTGCTTCAGGAGTTGTTTCTAAAGTAATTCAATAATAAAATATAGAGCGGGTCTTTTGGGCTTGCTCTTTTTTTTATTTAATTGAGCTAGGAGTTTACATGAAAAATAAAAAGTTATGTATTTTGTTTATTTTAATATATGCAATTATATTTACTTCTTGTTCTTTAAATAATAAGAAAAATACAAGCGAAAAGAATTATTCTTCAAATGAAAATATCATAAGTAAAAAAAATAATAAAAAAGAGAAAAAACCTCTAGGTGAACCTTACACTGTTGGAGTTACACCTGATGATTATAATATGGATTATGATACGTCTAGACTTAAATCTTTAAATGAAAAAAAATCTAAGTTTTATCCTGAGGAAGGGGTAAAAGGAGTTTATCTTAATACTTATACAGCGGCCAATCCTAAAGCTTTTAAAAAAATTATGGATTTATTGGATAATACGAAATTAAATACAGTTGTATTGGACGTCAAAGATGATTGGGGAAATATTACTTGCAAGTTTGATACTGATAATAAAGATATTAAGTATGCAACAAGTGAAGTAGTAGATGCTGAAGATTTTATAGATAAGATGCATGAAAAAGGAATTTATGTAATTGGTAGAATTACTACATTTAAAGATTCTGTAATTACTGAAAAACATCCAGATTGGGGATTTAAACTATATGATGGATCATTGTGGACTAATGATCAAGGTGAAGCATTTATGAATCCATTTATGGATGAGGTTAGAAATTATGATCTTCAAATTGCAGAACTTGCGGCTAACGCTGGTTTTGATGAAATTCAATTTGATTATATAAGGTTTGCAGAAGGTTTTGAAACATTTCATGATAAATTAGATTATCCAAAAGGTAAATGGGACAAATTAAAAATGAATGATGGTGAAAAAAGGATTGATGCAATTACAAGTTTCGTGAAAGAAGCTAGGGAAATGCTTCAAGCTTATGACACACCCTGTGGAATTGATGTTTTTGGATATTCTATGCAAGTTGGAAGAGCTGAAGGAATTGGGCAAGATTTTAAAGAAATGTCAAATCAAGCTGACGTTATGAGTTCAATGATTTATCCTTCTCACTGGGGTCTATATTCTTTTGATCTCGAAAAACCAGATTTAGAACCGTATGAATTAGTAAAAAGGTATTTAAAAGAAGAGCAAGAGGCTTTTTCTGAAATTGAACACAAACCTCAATCTAGACCATGGATTCAAGATTTTACGGCGTCTTGGATAGGACAGGGAAATTATATGAAATATGATGTAAAAGCTGTAGAAGATCAAGTTAAAGCTATTTATGATTCTGGTCAAAAAGAATTTTTGTTATGGAATGCAAGTGGTGATTATACCACAGGTGTAGAATACTAATGAAGTAGGTTTTATGGAAAAAAAATTAAAGGAAAAAATTGATATAGGTATAAAAGTATTAGAAATTATAATTTGTATTAGTATTTTATTTTCTTTGATTTTATCTGTTCCAAATTTAGTGCGTTATGCATTGACTATAATTAAAACAGCTGATTTAAAACAAAATTATGAATTGTTAAATGAGTTTTTGAAACATGCTCTTTTAATTGTAGTAGGAATAGAGTTAATAGAAATGATACTTACAAAATCACATGAAGCTATACTTACATTGATTTTGTTTGTAATTGCTAGGAAAATGCTTTTATACTCTGTAGATTTAATTGATATTCTTATTGGTTCAATATCAATAGGATTAATTTTTGCAATAATTAAATTTGTTGTAAAAGATGATAAGTTGATGGCTAAAATTGATAACACTTATTCAGCTTCAGTTCCTGTAAAGAAAATTAAAGAAGAATATAAACTAAATATTCCCCAAAATATGTCTAATACATTAGGAGGTTTAGTTTATGAGATTGCAAAAATTGAAGGGATTGAAGAAATAAAAGAGAATACAAGACTTATTTATGGGACTTATAAATTTAAAGTTATAAGTATGAAAGATGGTGTTATTCAAAGAATTAGAATTGAAGAAATGAAATAAGAATAATAAAGTAAAAAAATCATTAGCAGCGAAAGGCTTGCTAATGATTTTTTTAAATTCTGTGATTTTTTCTAAATTGTGAAGGAGTTATTCCAACTTTCTTTCTAAAAACTTGATTGAAATAGGATTGTGAATTAAATCCTACAATTGAAGATATTTCTTCCATTGAATGATTTGTACTAATTAATAAATTTTTAGTGATTTCTATTCTTTTTAAAATCAAATATTCAATAGGAGTAACTCTGTATGACTGTTTAAATTCTGAGATGAGGTGAAAT
>URRX01000072.1 GCA_900550345.1 uncultured Anaerococcus sp.
AAACTTTCCCATCACTATCTTTCAATAGCATATCAAGATTGTAAGAATTCTTAAAATCATCTAAACTATCTTTATCAATATCCCTATAAGTAAGAAAGCTCAAGGAATTTTCTACAAATTCATCTTGAGCTTTTTTTTCTTTATTATATGAAAATAAACAAGATACTATAAAAATAATAAAAATAAGAGAACTTGTGATAATATTAATATTTCTATTAATTATTTTTTTCATATCTCTCCAAGTTTATATCCTAAATTTCTTACAGTTTTTATGTGTATTCCTGCTGATTTTAATTTATTTCTAAGACTTGCTATGTGGACATCAACCGTTCTAGTTTCTCCCTCATAATCATAGCCCCAAATTTTTAATAGAAAATCTTCTCTCGTAATTACATTACCAATGTTTGCCATAAATAACAAGAGCATTTCAAATTCTTTATAAGTTAAATCAATTTTTTTGCCATCAATTTTTACAGTTCTTTTTTTGATATTTACTTCAATATTTGCATAAGATAAATGCTCTCTATCCTTTTTCTCGCTTCGTCTTAATACAGCTTTTACTCTAGATATTAATTCTAAAATTGAAAAAGGTTTGGTAATATAATCATCTGCTCCACTTTCAAGTCCTAAAACTTTATCATATTCACCGTCTCTTGCAGTAAGCATTATTATTGGCACAGTTGAAAACTCTCTAATTTCTTTTAATATTTCCAAACCATCTTTTTCAGGTAACATTACATCAAGAATTAATAAATCCACACTCTCTTTTCTTACCAATTCTACAATATCCAGACCATCTTCAAACCCTTTAACTTGATAATCTTTTTCTGATAAGGCATATAATACTAAATTTCTAATTGCCTTATCATCTTCTACAACGTATATCATAATCTTGTTGAATAATCAGCTATTTTTGCTAGCCTGTCTCCAAGCCTTTCAAAATATTTATAGAAAAGTACTTTTTCTGATAATTCCATAGGTGTGATTAGGTCTGATTTAGTTAATTTTACAAGATAGTGGATACAGTCTTCAAATAATTTATTATTGATTTCATCATCTTCTATAGTTTTTAAGGCAAGTTCATTATTATTATCTTCAAAACTTTGAATTCCATTTAAATTCATGTTCTTTTGATTTTTTATAAAAGTTTTTACAAAATCCTTCTCTTCAGCTCTTAAAGGAAATTCTAAAATAATTGCAGCAGCTTGAGCTATGTGATTAGATACTCTTTTATAAGTTGATGCTAATTTTATTGACATTTGTAAAAATCTTAAATCTTTTGCTACAGGTTGTTGAAGAGCTAGCAAATCATAGCAAAATCTTTCAATATCTGTTGCATATTTTCTAATGTCATTATCAAGGTCAATTATTTCTTCTAGGTTAATTTTTTGGTCATTTTCAAGATAAAGTTTAAACCTATCATAAGATAATTGAATTAAATCTGATATGTTCTTTTCCATTTGTCTAATATTTTCTAAATCTTCTATATATCTTGTTCTCATATCAGCCAAACCTTCCTGTTATATAATCTTCTGTTCTTTTATCTTTAGGATCATTAAATATTTTTTTTGTCTCATCCATTTCTATAACTTCTCCAGTCAAGAAAAATGCTGTTTTATCAGAAATTCTTGCTGCTTGTTGCATATTGTGAGTAACTATTACTATAGTATATTTACCCCTTAAATCTTCTAATAATTCCTCAATTGATGCTGTTGAAATTGGATCTAGGGCACTTGTAGGTTCATCCATCAAAATAATTTCTGGATTTACAGAAAGAGCTCTTGCTATACAAATTCTTTGTTGTTGTCCACCAGAAAATGATAGGGCATTTCTGTCTAGTTTATCCTTAACTTCATCCCATACACTTGCTGATTTTAAAGATTTTTCTACTATTGCATCAAGTTCATCTTTATCTTTAATTCCATCAATTTTTGGTCCGTAAGTAATATTATCATAAACAGATTTAGAAAAAGGATTTGGAGTTTGAAATACCATTCCTACATTTCTTCTTAGACTAACTACATCAATATCTTTTTTATTTATATCTTTTCCATCGATTTCTATAAAACCTTTTATATGACAATCATCAACTAAATCATTCATCCTATTAAAACATTTTAAAGTTGTAGATTTACCACAACCACTTGGTCCTATAAATGCAGTAATTTCATTTTCTTTAATTTCCATATTTATTTTTTTTAGAGCTTGAAAATCTCCATAAAATAAATCTAAATCTTTTACATTTATTATAGTTTTTCTATCTTTATTTAAACCAGATTCATTATTTCCAAAAAAAGTTTTTATCCTTGTTTCATTATTTGTTAAATTACTATTTATATCCTTTGTTTTTTCCATTATTATCTCCTTATTTTATTATTGCTTTTGATATTTTTCCTGATACAAAATTTAAAACTATTACAAAAATAAGTAATAGTACTGCAGTTGCATAAGCCTCATTCACATGAAATCCTTCAGTTGATAATACATACATATGAACTGCCATTGTTCTTGCAGAATCAAATAAGGATGAAGGTGTTTTCGCAACTGTTCCCATAGTATAAATTAATGCAGCAGATTCTCCAACTATTCTACCAGTTGACAAAAATATTCCTCCCAAAATTCCATTTATAGCTTCTGGAATTATTATTTTAAAAATTGTTTGAATTTTTGTTGCTCCAAGAGCTAAAGATGCATGAGCTTGAAGAGGATTTACATTTAATATCGCCTCTTCTGTAGTTCTAATTATTGTTGGTAGAATCATTATAGCCACTGTTAAACATCCTGCTATTAATGAATATCCTAAATGTAGGGCATCTACAAAAAATAAATATCCAAACAAACCATATACAATAGATGGAATTGATGAAAGAATCTCTGTTGCAAATCTTACAGATTTTATCAAAAGCTTGTTTTTTGCATATTGAGATAAATAAATTGCCGTAAATATACCAATCGGGATGGTTATAATTAGAGTAATTATTATTGACAAAAATGTCGTAACCAAAGCTGGTATAATTGAAACATTTTGTGATGTATATTTTAATTCAAAAAGTGATGGAGAAATATTTGGTATACCATTAAATAAAATATAGGCGATTATTATTCCTCCCGCAGCAAATCCTAAAAGTGATAGGATATAAATTAATATTTTAAAAGAATTTTTCATCTTTCACCTCTACATTCTTGATTGATCTTTATCTCTGATAAAGTTAAATATTATATTTATCAAAAGAATAAATACAAATAATACCATACCTGTTGCTATGAGTGACTCTCTGTGAAGACCTGATGCATAGCCCATCTCTAAAACAATATTAGTTGTAAGAGTTCTTACTCCATCAAGCAAACTTCCTGGCATTCTTGGCTGATTTCCAATAACCAAATACACAGCCATGGTTTCACCAATTGACCTACCAATTGCAAGAATTATTGATGAATAAATACCGCTTTTTGCATAAGGAACCATTACTTTTCTAATTGTTTCTTCTTTAGTTGCTCCAAGAGCAAGAGATCCTGTATAAAAAACTGAAGGTACTTGCTCTAATGAATTTTTTGAAATATTTACCATAGTTGGAAGAATCATTATTGCTAATAAAATTGATGCAGTTAACATATTCATTCCTCCAGTTTTAAATGTTTTTGAAATAAATGGAACCAAAACCATCATTGCAAAAAATCCATAAATTATTGAAGGAATTGCTGCCATCAAATTTATAAGGCCATTCAAAAAATTATATGATTTTTTAGAATAATAAGCCAAATATATTGAAACAGCAAGACCAAAAGGAACTGCAATTAGGGCAGAAACTAAAGTTACTAAAATTGAACCTAGAATCATTGGTCCTATTCCAAAAAATGCTGGTTTTGCTGTAGGTGCCCATTTTGTTCCAGTAATAAATTTTAAAAGTCCATATTGATTAACAAAATTAATTCCTGATTTAAAAATAAAAAAAGTAATTAAAATTATTAAAATAATAGACATTATGGCAGAAATCAAAAATACAATTTCACCAAATTTTTCTTTTATTGATTTCATTTATCTTAACTCTCCTGTATTTGTAATTTCTCCTTTATAAATATCTCTAAGTTGTTTTAAACTTAAGTTATTTATCTCTTTATTATCCTTATTTACAATAATTGCAATTCCATCAATTGCAAAAACTTCAGATGAAAGATTTTTATCTTCTAATTTATTTGAAATCATTGCTATATCAACTACTCCATCCTTTACATTTTTAAGGCCTGTAAGAGATTCATTCGATAAAACTTCAACTTCAACATCTTTATTTAATTTTTCATAATTTTCTGCAAGTTTTTCAACAACTGAACTAAGTGAAGATGATCCAGTTATAGTTAATTTTCCTTTTAGATTTTTTGATTTATATTCTTTTTCATTTGTAATAGCAAGAAGTCCATCTTCTTCAATCAATTTCTTTGCACTTTTACTTTTTACATAAGTCAAAAAATCTTTTGACAAATCTGTTAATGTGTCTTTTTTGTAAGCAAGTCCAAAAGGTCTTTGCAATTTATAAGCTCCACTTTCAATACTATCTTTATTTGGACTAATTCCATCAATTTTTACAGCTTTTACACTATCATCCAAAGCTGTAAGAGATACATAAGCAATTGCAGTCTTATCTACTCCCACTGCTTTCAAAACTCCATTTGTAGAATTAATTACCATAGAATTATCTGTAGTCATATCTTCGTGATTTCCTTTTTCATCTTCTTTTACCAATCCAACTTGTTCAACAAAACTTTTTCTAGTTCCTGAACCATCTTCCCTACTTGTAACTGTAAGGTCAAAATTTTTACCATCTATAACATTATTTTGATTTTTACCAGAACATGAGCTTAGTAAAATTAATGTCGATAGAAATAATAATAATTTTTTTACCATAAAAACTCCTTTGTTTCTTTCTCTACATAATAATATTAAATACATATATCAAATAAATAAATCTTATGTAAAATATATGTAAAGTTTGTAAATAATAAAAATAAGCTCAAAGGAAGTTTTCCTCTAAGCTTATTTTAATAATTATTTGCTTAATTCAGATGTGTTTTTAACTTTTCCTGAGAATATTTCTTTTAATTGATCTTTTGTAAGATCATTTATTTTTGTATCATCTTTATTAACTACAACTGCTATTCCGTCTTTTGCTAATACTTCAACTTGTAATTTATCTTTTTCTTCATCTTTTAATTCTCTTGATGCCATAGCAATTTGACTTACATCCGAAATTGTAGATTCAATACCTGCAGATGATCCTGTTGATTGAATTTCTATATTTGCATCTGGATTTACATCTTTATATTTTTCTACAAGTTTTTCCATAAGTGGAGTAACTGATGTAGAACCTGCAATTGTTAAGTTACCCTTGATTTTTTTTGCTTCATAATCTTTAGCTTCAACTTTAATATATCCTTCTTTTCCTACAATTTCTTGAGCATCTTTACTAAGTACAAATGCTAAAAAGTCTTTTGCTAAATCATCAAGCTTGTCTTCTTTAAATGCAAGATTAAATGGTCTTTGAAGAGTATAATCACCAGCTTCAATATTTTCTTCAGTAGCTTCTGCACCATCAACTTTTACTTTTTGTACACTATCATTTACGCTTCCTAATGAAACATAACCAATTGCTGATTGGTCTTGAGATACAGTTTGCATTACACCATTTGTAGAATTTTGTACAACAGCTTCATCAGTTGTTAAATCTTTCTTTTCGCCATCTTTTTCTTCTTCAAGACCAACAAGTTCAATAAAAGCTCCTCTTGTTCCAGAACCATCTTCTCTTGATACTACAGTTATATCAAAATCTTCTTGATCAGATTTAGCTGTATCTCCATCTTTTTTTTCATTAGCAGTACTTGCACTTTCAGTTGGATTAGATCCATTTGATCCATCATTTGCCTTATTATCCTTATTTCCACAAGCTGACAAAATCATTGATAATGAAAGTGCAGCAACAATTATTTTTGAATTTTTAATTTTCATCATTTACTCCTTTAATATTTGTAACTTCATTATGAATAATAAAGCTTATTTATTTTAAAATGATTAGCTAATTGTAAAATTTATGTTAATTTATTTAATATCTTGTAATTTAAAACAAAACACATATAATTTAATAGTGAAAAAAATTAGTAATAGGAGAGAATATGTACGATATAAAAATACCAGAAAATTATCAAAGTGATAAAAATTTATATAAGACACAATTGTTAATAAAAGAAATAAAGGATTTTTTCCAAATAAATTTATCTAATAATTTAAATTTAAAAAGAGTAACTGCACCTTTATTTGTAGAAAATTCTACTGGTCTTAATGATAACCTATCTGGTGTTGAAGAGCCTGTTAAATTTACACTTCCAGAAGCAAACAACGCCAATATGGAAATTGTCCATTCTCTTGCAAAATGGAAAAGATATGCTTTAAAAGAATATAATTTTGCAATGTATGAAGGATTATATACTGACATGAATGCAATTAGAAGATGTGAAGAGCCTGACAATACTCATTCTTTCTATGTTGACCAATGGGATTGGGAAAAAATAATTAAAGATACTGATAGAAATGTTGATTATCTAAAATCAACAGTTCTTACAATTTTTAATACTTTAAGAGCCTTGGATGAATATCTTTGTAAATTAATTCCAAAAAGAGTTAAACTCTTACCAAATGACATTAAATTTTTAACTAGTCAAGAATTAATTGATGAATTTCCAGAATGTAAAGACAGTAAGGAAAGAGAAAAAGCTGCATGTAAAAAATATAAGGCTGTATTTTTAATGCAAATTGGAAAAGTATTATCAAATGGAAAAGTTCATGATATGAGATCTCCAGATTATGATGATTGGAACTTAAATGGTGATATTTTAGTTTACAATCCAGTTCTAGATGACCAATTAGAATTATCATCAATGGGAATAAGAGTTGATTCTAAAACTTTAAAAGAACAATTAAAAATTGCTGATTGTGAAGATAGATTAAAATTCAAATATCATAATTTGCTTATAAATAATAAACTTCCACAAACAATAGGTGGTGGAATCGGACAATCTAGGTTATGTATGTTCTTTTTACAAAAAGCTCATATAGGAGAAGTCCAAGTTTCATACTGGCCAGATGAATTAAGAGAAGAATTGAAGAAAAAATCAGTAAATTTATTATAAATTTATATAAAAAAAGGACTTTAATAAGTCCTTTCAGAGCGTAGACAAAGTATGAATTTAGCTAATATTTTATTTCGAAATAAAAATTAAGCTAAGTACCATCTCGACTAAGTGAGTGAAACGAACGCATGGAGAGATCTCATGAGATTT
>URRX01000073.1 GCA_900550345.1 uncultured Anaerococcus sp.
AATATTAGAAAATAATCCTAATAAATTTTATTATTAGATGTTAGGATTTCAAGTTTTGACAATCCGTACTAAAGTAGTATACTTTTTAATGGATATAAGATTTATTTTCTCGAAAATTATAAGAAGAGGTACAAAATGAAAGAATTATTAAAAGTTGAAAATTTACATGTTTCAGTTGGAGATACTGAGATATTAAAAGGAATAAATTTAAAAGTTAATGCTGGAGAGGTTCATGTAATTATGGGTTCAAATGGTTCAGGAAAATCTACTTTCATGAATTCAATTATGGCTAATCCAATTTATGATGTAACTGAAGGAAAAATATTTTTTGAAGGTAATGATATAACAGACCTTACAACAGATAAAAGAGCAAAAGCAGGAATTTTTATGTCCTTCCAATCACCAGATGCAATTAATGGTGTAAAACTTAGAGATTTCTTAAAACAAGCTAAAGAAGAAGTTACAGGTAAAAAACCATCAATTCTAGGATTTAATAAAGAATTAAAAAAAGAAATGGATGATTTAAAATTATCTGAAGAATATGCAAATAGATATGTAAATGTAGGATTTTCTGGTGGAGAAAGAAAAAAATCAGAAATTTTACAATTAAAAATGTTAAATCCAAAACTTGCTATGCTTGACGAAACTGACTCAGGACTTGATGTTGATGCAGTAAGAATTGTAAGTGAAGGAATTAAAAATTATTTAAACGAAGATAATGCAGTAATAGTTGTAACTCACCACAATGAATTATTAGCAAATATTGATGTTGATTATGTTCATGTTTTAAAAGATGGAGTAATCAAAGAAACATCTGATGCTAGTCTAATGGAAAAAATTGAAAAAGAAGGATATGAGTGGGTTTAATATGACAGAAAAGAAATTTGATGAATCAACCTTTAAGGATATTGATAGGGGTATTTATGATGTCATTGACAAGTTTGAATACTCAGATATTTCCGATAAGGGTTTGAATAAAGAAATAGTTGAAGAATTATCAAAAAAGAAAAATGAACCAGAATGGATGTTAAAAAGAAGACTTCAATCTCTTTTGATTTTTGAACAAACTGAAAATCCTTCATGGGGACCAGATCTTTCTGAATTAAATATGTCAGATATAATAACTTATGTTAAGCCAAAAACTTCTAAGAAAGATAATTGGGAAGCTTTACCAGATGAAATTAAAGATACATTTGATAGGCTAGGAATTCCACAAGCTGAGCAAGAATCTCTTGCAGGAGTTGGAGCTCAATATGACAGTGAGGAAGTTTACCATTCAATTCAAAAACACTTGTCAGATCAAGGAGTAATTTTTACAGATTTTGATACAGCTTTAAGAGAACATGAAGAAATTGTTCACAAATATTTTCAAAGAGCAATTCCACCAACTCTACACAAATATGCTGCTCTTCACGGTGCAGTTTGGTCAGGTGGATCTTTAATTTATGTACCAAAGGGAGTAAATGTGGATATTCCACTTCAATCTTACTACAGATTAAATGCACCAGGAGCTGGACAATTTGAACATACAATGATTATTGCAGAAGAAGGAGCAAAAGTTCATTTTATAGAAGGATGTTCTGCACCAAGATATAATGTTGTAAACCTTCATGCAGGAAGTGTAGAAATTTTTGTTCACAAGGATGCTGAAGTAAGATTTTCTACAATAGAAAACTGGTCAAGAAATATGTACAACCTTAATACAAAAAGAGCTATTGTTGAAGAAAATGGTCAAGTTGAATGGATTTCTGGATCTTTTGGTTCAAAAGTTTCTATGCTTTATCCAACAACAATTTTAAATGGAGAAGGTGCAAGAGCAGAATACACAGGAATAACTTATGCATCAAACGGTCAATATATTGATAATGGTTGTTCAATGATCCATAATGCACCAAACACTTATTCAACAGCTCTTACAAAATCTATTACTCAAGGAAATGGAAAATCAATGACAAGATCTTTTGTAAAAATTGGAAAAAAAGCAAAAGGATCAAAGTCAACTGTTGATTGTGAAAACTTGATGTTATCACGCGAATCAAAATCAGATACAATTCCAACCCTTGATATTAGAAATGATGATGTAGATTGTGGACACGAAGCAAAAATTGGATCTCTTGATCAAAAACAAATATTTTATTTAATGAGTAGGGGAATTCCAGAAAACGAAGCAAAATCTATGATAGTTAGAGGATTTGCAGAGCCAGTTGCAAAAGAATTGCCACTAGAATATGCTGTTGAGATGAATAATTTGATTGATATGGAATTGGAAGGAGCAAATGGCTGATGGAAAAAGTAAATGTAATGAGAGAGCCTACTTGGTCATATACCAAGCTAAATTATAGTAAAAAAGCTCCAAGTTTAAATGAAAAAAAAGCTTACAAAAATTTAGATAGTTCAAACAAAGAAAATAAATCTTTAGATGAAATTTTCAGTGAAAAAAATTATGGACTTTCAAAAGCTTTCTTAACTGAAAATAAAGAATTTAATAATTTAGATATTTATAGAAATATTGATGGAGAAAATGAACTTGAGTTTATAAATTTAAATCTAGACGAAAGTTCAAATCAATTGGTAAATAAAATTGATATAAATGCAAAAAAAGGATCAAAATCTTCATTTTTAATTAATTTTTCTCAAAGTGAAGGAGATTCTTCATATCTAAATTCTTTAATAAGGGTAAATCTTGAAGAAGATTCTTTTGTGAAATTAGTTGTAGTAGTTGATTTATTAGAAAATTCTGTAAATTTACAACAAATTTCATCAATTATTGGAGATAGGGCAAATTTTGATATTTCATATTTAGAGCTTGGAGCAAGTAAGTCTTATGTAAATATTAGAAATTTCCTTGATGGAGAAGAATCAAATCTTGAAGAAAATGGAATTTATTTTAAAGAAAATGATGACTTTTTAGATATTGGAGCTTTTAACGACCATAAAGCAAAAGTTACAAACTCAAATTGTCTTTTCAATGGTGCCCTTAAAGGAAAAGCTGAAAAAAGATGGAAGGGTGTAGTTGATCTTAAAAGAGGATGTGAACATGCTGATGGAAAAATTGGAGATTATGCAGTTATGTTAAGTCCTGATGCAATTAATAGATCAGCTCCAGTTTTATTAAATGAAGAAAAGGATGTTTCAGGAGAACACGCAGCAAGTGTTGGAAGATTTGATAAGGTAATGTTATTTTATATAATGAGCAGGGGATTTTCTAAAAGAAAAGCTGAAAGTTTGATGCTTGAAGCAAATTTTGCTCCAACAATTGATAAAATTGACCACGAAGAGTTGAGAGAAAAAGTAAGATATAAAGTTCACACAATGAATACGAGGGATTAGGATGGATATAGAAAAAATAAGAAATGAATTTCCATTTTTGGATGAAGAAAAAACTGGAAAAAAAGTTATTTATCTAGATTCAGCAGCAACTAGCCAAAACCCTATTTCTGTAATAAATGCTCAAGCTGATTATTACAAATATTCAAACGCAAATCCTCACAGAGGAGCTCACTTTTTATCATGGAAGGCAACAGAAGCTTTTGAAAATACAAGAAAAAAAGTTAAAGATTTTATAAATGCTGAAAGAAGCGAAGAAATAATTTATACAAGAAACGCAACAGAATCTCTAAATCTTGTAGCCTATTCTTACGCATGTGAAAATTTAAAAAAGGGCGATGAAATTGTAATTTCAATTCTAGAACATCATGCAAATTTAGTTCCTTGGCAAAGAGTTTGCAAAAAAACTGGGGCGATTTTAAAATATGTTTATTTAAATGATGATTATTCTTTAAATTATGACGAGTTGAAAGAAAAAATTACAGAGAAGACAAAAATTGTTTCAATCACAGCTTCATCAAATGTTACAGGAGAGATGACAGATCAAAAATTAATAACAAAACTTGCCCACCAAGTTGGAGCAATTTCAATTGTTGATGCCTGTCAACTTTCTCCACACGGGAAAATTGATGTAAAAGATTTGGATTGTGATTTTCTTGCTTTTTCAGGACATAAAATGTATGGACCAATGGGAATTGGAATTTTATATGGAAAATATGATTTATTAGAAAAATTAAAACCATACAATCTCGGCGGCGATATGATTGAATATGTTTATGAACAAGAATCTACCTTTGCAGCTCCAGCTCAAAAATTTGAAGCCGGAACTCAAGATGTAGGTGGAGTTGTTGGACTTTCTGCTGCAATTGATTTTATGAATGAAATTGGCGTGGGAAATATTTATAAACATGAAAATGAGCTTGCAAGATATGCTTATGAATTAATTAAAGATATTGACCATATAAAAGTATTTTTCCCAGAAAAAAGAAAAACAGGATCAGTTGTTTCTTTTACTTTTGATGATATTCACCCACACGATGTTGCAACAATTTTGGATATGAAGGGAATTGCTGTAAGAAGTGGTCACCATTGTGCTATGCCTCTTCATACTTACCTTGATGTATCTTCAACTTGCAGAGTATCATTTGCAATATATAATACTAAAGAGGAAGTAGAATATTTTGCAAAAGAGCTTAAAAATGTAAGAAAGGTGATGGGACTTTAATGGACTTAAATGATGTTTATACTCAAGTAATTTTAGAAAATTCTAGAAATCAAAAAAATAAAAGAAATTTAGAAAATCCTGATATAAAAGAGCCAGGACACAATCCTTCATGTGGAGATGAAATTGTTTTGGAATTAAAACATGATGGAAATGTAATAACTGAGGCAGCTTTTACTGGACACGGTTGTGCAATAAGCCAAGCTGCAACTTCTGTTATGTGCGATGAAATTGTAGGAAAAACAATAGAAGAAGCAAAAGAAATGGCAAAAATTTATATAGGTATGATAAAAAGAGAAGATATTAGTGATGAAGATTTGGAAAAAATTGGAGATGCAGCAGCCTTCCAAAATATTTCAAATATGCCACAAAGGGTAAAATGTGCACTTTTATCTTGGAAAACCTTAGATGAAGTTATAGAAAAAGATGTCAAATAATAATTTTTTAAAAGATTATAAATTTATAGAATTTGTAACAAGTACTATAACTTTCCTTCTTCTTATAATTCTAACAATAATTCAATATGTAAAAAATAAACCATTTTGGTGGATAATACTATTGGTAACTATTATTATGGGTGCAAATGCCTATGTAAAATATAAAAATTTTAGAGAAAATAAAAAGCACTCTTAGTCAATCTAGGAATGCTCAGAGCGTAGACAAACCCTCAAGCACGAATATCGGACTGCAAAAATTGTTGATTTCTAAATTTTAAAATTCTAAAATCGCAAACTCGAGCTACGCTCTCAAACAGTGCGATTTTTTAACGAATTTTTAAATATGAAATCAAATCAATTTTTTGCGTATGATATTCTTAGCATGAGGATTTGTATACTCTATCAAAATATAAGCATTCTTAGAAAAAATCTAGGAATGCTTTTTTATTTTTACTTAATTGTTTAAAACTTTTCAAAATTATTTTCTATTAATTTTTCTATAACTTCACCAACTCCTGCCTTATTATTTGATAGGGTAATATAATCTGCGTGTGGTTTTAGAAAGTCGTTGGCATTTTCCATTGCTACAGAAAATCCAGCCATATCAAGCATTGGTATATCGTTCATTTCATTTCCAATTGCCATGATTTCATCAATTTTAAAACCAAGTTTTTCGCTCATTAATTTTATGGCATTTCCCTTATTTGCATTTTTGTTCATAACTTCAATTAAGACAGGGGCAGTTTTTGCATAATAATAATTTTCATTTACATATGTTGGCATATTATCCATTACTTTATCTATATTCCAAGGCCAACCCATTATCAAAAATCTACCGAAGTTTTTATTTTCATCAAAATTATGGTAGGATATTTTTTTTAGATCTAATTTTGTCAAGAAAGAATCTAGTTTTGTAAATAAATTTGGATTTTTGTGTCTTGTATAAAAACTATCGTCATCCATTGCAGAAACTTGAACCTTAAATTTTTCTAAAGATTTATCCAAGGCTATTAGATCTTTGGGATTTTGATAAACTCCTGTTATAACTTCTTTGGTAAAATTGTCAAAAATATAAGAACCATTTTGGGAAATTGAAAAATGTCCTTCATGTTCAAGATCAAGCTCTTTTACATAGGGAAGGATTCCAGAAAATGGCCTACCACTTACAAGAGCAATATGGCAACCTAATTTTTTTGCTTTTAATATCATTTCTTTATTTTTTTCAGGTAGACGTCTAAAATTTGTTAATAAAGTTCCGTCTATATCAATTGTTATTAGTCTAATCATAAATAGATTATATCATATATTTTTTAAATTTCTCATTTTTATTAAGTATATTTTTATGCTATAATTACTAGATGAGAAGGAGTTTTTATGAAGTTTAAAAGATTGTTAATTACTATATTAACTGTAGTTATAGTTTATATTTCTTCTAATTTTTTTCTAAACAGGCTAGAAAATAAGAAAAATATTTCAAATTATGGAAATGAAGCTGCAGATGAAAATAAATATCAAAAAGTTGACCATGAAATTCTAGTTTTATTGGTTGGAGTTGATGTAAATGAAAATAATGAAAATCCAGATTTTACTAGAACTGATACTATAATGCTTTGTAAAATAAATGCAGAAACAGGAAAGGTTGATCTTTTATCCATTCCAAGAGATTCAAGAATTAAAGTAAGAGATGAATTTACAAAAGCAAACCATGCCCATGCATATGGAGGAATTGGTTTAACTTTGAAATCTTTGAGAGATTTTTTGGGAATAGATTTAGATTATTATGTTGAAGTTAATTATGATGCTTTGGTAGATATTGTTGATGCTATGGGTGGATTAAAATATAAAGTTCCCGAAGGCATTTCTATTGATCACGGAGATGTTCATATTAGACCTGGAATGAATAATATGAATGGTATGGATGTTTTGTGGTATTTGAGAACTAGAAAAATTTATAATAATGGGGATCTTGGTAGAGTTAATGCTCAACAAGAATTTTTGAAAACTATAGTTAATGAATTGGTAAAAAAATCTAAAGAAATTAATATGACTTCTTTGATAGAAACTTATTTTAAGGATGTAAAAACTAATGTTCCTTTTGGAACTATGGTTGATTTTGCAAATAATATGTCAAATTTTTCTTCTGATAAATTTAAAACTTACACAGTTCCTGGTGAAGCAAGTATGATAGATGGAATTTCTTATTATATTCCAGATTATGAGGCGACTTGGGATATTGTAAATAAAGTATTTCCAAAATATAAATTAAAGGGATGGAGTAAAGAAGATAGTTATTATTGGGAATATGAATATTATAATTATTCTTATAAAAATTAT
>URRX01000074.1 GCA_900550345.1 uncultured Anaerococcus sp.
GTTACAGGATCTGACTATAAAAATTTTACAAAAAACAATATTGAAATTATTGATTATATTAAAAATATTTCTTTTTCTGAAATGGATAATTCAGATAAAATAAGAAAAATAATTTCAATTATTCAAAAATCAAGATATTTATAGAAGGCCCTTGCTTTTAGCAAGAGCCTTATTTTTTATTTTACAAGTAAATTTAATATTTTTCCTGGTACATAGATTATCTTAAATATGTTTTTACCATCTATATATTTTTGAATATTTTGATCATTTTCTGCACTTGTTACTGCATCTTCTTGATCTGCGTCTTTTGAAATTTTTATTGTTGCCCTAACTTTTCCATTTACTTGAACAGGAAGTTCTATTGAATCAAATTCTAGTTTACTTTCATCGTATTGAGGCCATGAAGTTTGGTTTAATTGACCTTCAAAGCCAATTTCTTCCCACAATTCTTCAGTTAAATGAGGAGCAACTGGATTTAATAAGATTAGATAAGTTTTATAATCTTTTTTAGTAATTTTTCCAATATTTCTCATCTCATTTAATAGGCTCATTAGAGCAGCAATGGCTGTATTATATTTTAGTGATTCATAATCCTCAGAAACTTTTTTAATAGTTTGGTTAATTAATATTTCAAGTTCTTTTGTATATTCATCACCATCTTCTACCAAGTCGTAAAGATTAAATACTCTTTCTAAATATTTTCTACAACCCTTAACTCCTTCATCTGACCAAGGAGCTGTTGACCTAAAATCACCAATAAACATTTCATAAGCTCTTAAAGTATCTGCCCCATAATCTCTAACTATATCATCAGGGTTTACAACATTTCCTCTTGATTTTGACATTTTTTGGTGGTCTTCTCCCAAAATCATTCCGTGAGAAGTTCTTTTTTTGTATGGTTCTTTAGTAGGAACTTTCCCTAAATCGTATAAAAATTTATGCCAAAATCTTGAATATAATAAGTGAAGTGTAGTATGTTCCATTCCCCCATTGTACCAATCAATAGGTGTGTAATAATCTAATTTTTCTTTACTTGCCAAATCTTCACTATTATTTGGATCAATATATCTTAGATAATACCAAGAAGATCCTGCCCATTGTGGCATAGTATCAGTTTCTCTTTTTGCAGGCTTTCCACAAATTGGACAAGTAGTATTTACAAATTCATCTATTTTTGAAAGTGGACTTTCTCCATCATCAGTAACTTCATAAGAATCAACATCAGGTAATTTTATTGGAAGATTTTCTTCTTTTTCTGGTACCCATCCATGTTCTTCACAATAAATCATTGGGATTGGCTCACCCCAATATCTTTGTCTAGAAAATACCCAATCTCTTAATTTATAATTTACCTTAGCACTACCAAGATTTTTTTCTTCAACAAATTCAATTATTTTCTTTTTAGCATCTGCTACAGTGAGTCCATTTAGAAAATCTGAATTTATCAAAAGTCCTTTGTCAATTGAAGTTGTTGGTAAATCTTCATCACCTGTATCAATTACAGGGATAATTGGCATTTCAAATTTTTGTGCAAATTCAAAATCTCTTTCATCATGAGCAGGAACTGCCATAATAGCTCCAGTTCCATAAGAAATTAAAACATAGTCAGAAATCCAAATTGGAATTTCTTTTCCATTTAATGGATTTATTGCAGAAATTCCATCAAGTTTTACACCAGTTTTTTCTTTTGTAAGCTCACTTCTTTCAAAATCAGATTTTTTCTTAGCAAAATCTTGATATTTTTTTACATCATCCAAATTTTTAATCTCATCTTTAAATTCTTCAAGCATTGGATGTTCTGGAGCGATTACCATATAGGTTGCCCCAAAAATTGTATCAGGTCTAGTTGTATAGACATTTAATTTGTAATCTTTATCTTTTAAAGAAAAATTAATTTCTGCTCCATGACTTCTACCTATCCAATTTTTTTGTTGAGTTTTTATTTTTTCTTCATAATCAACTTCATCCAAATCGTCAATAAGTCTATCTGCATATTCTGTTATTTTTAGCATCCATTGATTTTTAACTTTATGAGTAACTTCTGACCCACATCTTTCACATTTTCCATCAACTACTTCTTCGTTTGCAAGACCAACTTTACATGATGGACACCAATTTACTGGCATTTCTTTTTTATAGGCAAGTCCATTTTTGTAAAGTTGAATGAAAATCCATTGAGTCCATTTATAATAATTTGGATCTGTTGTGTTTACTTCTTTAGACCAATCAAAAGAAAATCCTATTGATTTCATTTGACCTTTAAAATTTTTTATATTATCTTTTGTAACGATTGAAGGATGAATATGATTTTTTATAGCATAATTTTCTGTTGGAAGACCAAAAGCATCCCATCCCATTGGATAAATTACATTTTCTCCTTGAAGTCTTCTTTTTCTTGCTACTATATCTAAAGCAGTATAAGGTCTTGGATGACCAACATGAAGACCTTGACCAGATGGATAAGGAAATTCTACCAAGGGATAGAATTTTTTCTTTTCTGTATCAAGTTCTGATTTAAATGTTTCTTCTTCATCCCATATTTTTTGCCATTTTTTTTCAATGGCATTTGGATTATATTCTCTCATATTTTCTCCTTAATTTTTTGATGCAAAAGAATTTACTGTTCTTGGATAAGGGATAACGTCACGAATGTTTTTCATTCCTGTAAGATACATTACTGCTCTTTCAAATCCAAGACCATATCCTGAATGAACAACTGTTCCATATTTTCTTAAATCTAGATAATTTTGATATTCTTCAATTTTTAATCCATTATCTTCCATAGATTTTACAAGCTCGTCATATCTTTCTTCCCTTTGGCTTCCACCTATTAGTTCTCCTACAGCAGGAACTAGCATATCAAAAGCTGCAACAGTTTTTCCGTCATCATTTCTTCTCATATAAAATGCCTTAATATCTTTTGGATAATCTGTTACAAAAACAGGACCATCAACAATTTTTTCTGATAAGTATCTTTCATGTTCAGTTTGAAGATCTATTCCCCATTCTACTGGATATTCAAAATCAACATCAGCATTTTTTAATTTCTCAATTGCATCTGTATAGGTAATTCTTGCAAATTTTGCATTTTTAACTTTTGTAAGTCTTTCAATCAAAGTATCATCTATTTTTTCATTGAAAAATTCTATTTCATCTTTGCAATTTTCTAAAACATATTCAATCATATATTTCATCATATCTTCAGCCACATCCATGCATACATTATAATCTGCAAATGCAAGTTCTGGTTCAAGCATCCAAAATTCTGCAGCATGTCTTGGAGTATTTGACTCTTCTGCCCTAAAAGTTGGACCAAATGTATAAATATTTGAAAGAGCAAGAGCATAATCCTCTGCTTCAAGTTGTCCTGATACTGTTAAGTATGATTTTTTACCAAAGAAATCTTTTGAATAATCAACCTTACCTTCCTTATCAAGATTTGGTTTATCTAGGTTTTGAGTTGTAACTTGGAACATTTCCCCAGCACCTTCTGTATCTGATGCAGTAATTAATGGTGCATTTAAGTAAATAAATTCTCTTTCTTGGAAGAATTTATGAAGGGCATAAGCAAGTTTTGATCTTAATCTAAAAACAGCTCTATAAGTATTAGTTCTAACTCTTAAATGAGGAATAGTTCTCATATATTCAAGAGATTGTTTTTGTTTTTGAATTGGAAACTTCTCATCACTATGACCTAAAACTTCTACTTTATTAGCTTGAAGTTCATAGGCTTGCTTAGCATTATTAGTTTTTACAAGTTTACCAACTACTTTTAAAGAAGCTGATAAGTGTTCTTTTTGTAAATCCCCAAAATTTTCTAAATCTTTTCCTACAACAATTTGTAAATTTTTAAATATTGTTCCATCATTTAATTCAATAAAGCCAACATTCTTTGTAAATCTTTGTTGCCTAATCCAACCTTGGACTGTGACTTCTTGATCAATGTATTTTTCTACATCTTTTTTAATCTCTGATAATTTCATCCTCATTTCCTCTCTTTATTTTTTCTAAATTTTCATTTAGTATTTTTTCATACCCTATATCTTTTGACTTATAAAATTTATTATTTTTAAATTCATCTGGCAAATAATCTTGTTTAACATAACCATTATAATCATGTGGATATAGATATTTATCTTTTACAATATTTTTACTTCCCTTATAATGAGTATCTTTAAGTTTATTTGGTACTTCAAGATCTTTTTCATTTTTCACAAAATCCATTGACTTATTAATGGCAAGATATGTTGAATTATTCTTTTTTGCTAAAGATAAATAAATACACGTTTGAGCTAAAATAATTCTAGCTTCTGGCATTCCTACAGTATCTATAGCAGTAAATGTATTTGTAGCAAGACTTAAGGCATAAGGATCTGCCAAGGAAATATCTTCTGATGCAAAAATAATCATCCTTCTTGCTATAAATTTTATATCCTCCCCGCTATTTAACATTTTTGCTAAATAGAAAACTGCAGCATCAGGATCAGAGCCTCTCATAGATTTTATAAAGGCAGATATAGTATCATAATGTCTATCTCCATTTCTATCATATATAGAAATCTTTTTTTGGATAGAATTAAGTATACTTTGTCGATCAACTTCTATTATACCTTCTTTATCCTCTTGTGAAAATATAGCAATTTCTAAGGCATTTAACAAGGCCCTACAATCACCATTCGAAAATTTAACTAAGGTATCTCTTGCATCCTCTTCAATTTTTATATTTTTATTTTGTAAAACTTTATCTCTTGATAAAGCCATGTCTATTAATTTATGCAAGTCTTCATTAGTATGTGCTTTTAATTCAAATACATACATTCTTGATATTAACGCTTTATTTACTTCAAAATATGGATTTTCTGTTGTAGCCCCTATCAAAATAATAGTAGAATCTTCAACAAAAGGAAGAAGATAATCTTGTTGACTCTTATTAAACCTGTGAATCTCATCAATAAATAAGATAGTTTTTTTATTTTCATATTTAAGATTATCTTTTGCTATTTCAATTTTTTTCTTTAGATCACTTATTCCACTAGCTACGGCAGAAACTTTTTCAAAAGCCATATTTGTAGATTTTGAAATAATTTTTGCAAGTGTAGTTTTTCCTACTCCAGGCGGGCCATAAAAAATAGAAGAATAAATCCTATCGGATTTTATCATTCTTCTTATTATTTTCCCTTCTCCCAATAGGTGATCTTGTCCCAAAAAATCTTCAATATTTTCAGGTCTCATCCTATCAGCTAAAGGAGCTGATTTCTCTAATTGTCTTTGTTTATTAAGTTCGAATAAATCCATTTTCTCACTTCTTTCAAAAAAAGGACTATTGCATTATGAATAAATCAATTTTCAAAATTATAATCAAATAAAAATTTATAAGAATGTTCTTTATATTTTTATTTGACTTCTATGAAAATTAAAACAAATTCATTTTTGCAAAAGCCCTAAATTATCTAATCATTTTCTAAATTTTTGATCTCTTTATAGAAACTCTCAACATCTTTAAACTCTCTGTAAACTGAAGCAAATCTTACATATGCAACAGGATCCAACTTTTTTAGATGTTCCATGACAAATTTACCAATACTTGATGATGATATTTCCTTTTTACCTATATGATTGATAGATATTTCTATATCATCAGCAATTTTCTCTATTTGATCCATACTTACTGGTCTTTTTTCACAAGATTTTACAATACCGCTTATAAGTTTTGCCCTATCAAATGATTCTCTTGTGTTATCTTTTTTTACAACCATCACCGTTTGATCTTCATACCTCTCGTAAGTTGAAAATCTCTTATTGCATGTTTGGCAAAGTCTTCTTCTTCTAATAGCGTGATTATCTTCTGTAGCTCTAGAATCTATAACTTTTGTGTCATTTGAGTCACAATATGGACATTTCATTTTATTTTAAGAAATCTGGTAGATCTATATCGTCAAATGGGTTTGAAGATTTTTGACTTCTTTGTGCAGGTCTTTGACTTGTATTTTGTGAAGGTCTTCTACTTTCCACTGATTCTCTTCTTTTTTGATTGTCTTGGTCAAATCCTGTAGCGATTACAGTAATCTTAATATCATCACCTAACGATTCGTCACTACCAACACCAAATATAATATTTGCATCAGAATCAATGTGTTCTCTAATTAATTCTGCTGCTTCATTCGCTTCCATTAGACCAACTTCAGCTGCTGTAACATTTAATAATACAGCATTAGCACCTTCAATAGATGTTTCAAGAAGTGGAGAATTTACAGCTGCTTTTGCTGCATCAACTGCTCTATTTTCACCACTAGCTCTACCAATTCCCATGTGAGCTATTCCTTGATCTGACATTATTGATTTAACATCAGCAAAGTCAAGGTTAATTACATTTGGTATAGCTATAAGTTCTGAAATACCACTTACAGCATCCATAAGTACTTGGTCTGCCATTTTGAAGGCCTCTACCATTGATGTTCTCTTTTCAACTATTTGTAAAAGTCTATCATTTGGTATTGTAATTAATGTATCAACACTTTCTTTTAAAGCTTCAATTCCACCTTCTGCAGATGTTTGTCTTTTTCTTCCTTCAAAAGTGAAAGGACGAGTTACAACGCCTACTGTAAGTATTCCTTGTTCCTTTGCTTTTCTAGCTACAACAGGGGCTGCACCAGTACCAGTTCCACCACCCATTCCGGCAGTGATAAATACCATATCTGCTCCCTTAAGTGATTCATCTATTTCTGACTCGCTTTCTTCAGCAGCTTTTTCACCAATTTCTGGATTTGCTCCAGCTCCAAGTCCCCTTGTAAGCTTTGCGCCGATTTGTAATTTTATATCAGCATTTGCTTCATTTAAAGTTTGAAGATCAGTATTTAATGCAATAAATTCAACACCAGAAAGGCCACCCTCTCTCATTCTACTTATTGCATTATTTCCACCTCCACCTACACCAATAACTTTTATTTTGGCTAAGGCGTTATTTTCTACTTCCATATTGATATTTGCCATCTTACTCCCCCGTTTCATTAAGAATAATATTTTTAATTATTTTCATCTTTTTCGTCAAGACTATTTTCTTCAACTTCAACTACTGGATTCTTGCCCTTATCAAGACTAATAGTATATGCTTTTATTTTTTTATTATCTATATCTTTTAAAACTGAATCAAGTAATTTCAATTTATACTTATAATTTTTTAAATCTCCGAAATTAATCTGAATATCTTTTATTATTATACCAATATCATTATAGTTTTCCAAGTCTATTTCTTTTATGTCTTTACTATGTTTTAGCTTTTGTAATAAATTAATAAAATC